>JAYTQW010000109.1:0-32681 GCA_043746535.1 Rhodospirillales bacterium | reverse complement strand
CGCGTCTATGGCAATTCTGTTCTCGTGGTTCATGTCCCGCACCCGCTGCAAGTTGGCGGCGTCGGACTCGGCTTCCATCGCCGGTGCCGCTGGTTTGGCGCGGCGTATCGTGGCCCGCTTGGCGGCCGGCTTGGCCGTGGTTGCGTGGTGGGCTGTCTGTGACGCCATGCTGATCTCCTTGACCGGGACGATAACCGGAACCGGGTGAAGACAAAAGCAGCGTCTTCATCCTGGCCACCACGACATGGCAACCCGCGGGCATGGCCGCAACTGCTGGGTTTGGCCGTTCACAGCCGCGCCTCGCCACGCAACAGGCCGAACATCGCGGTGTCCCAGCGTTGGCCACCGGCCTTGACGGCGGAGCGGCGGGTGCCCTCGTGTTGAAAGCCAAGCTGCTCGTAGGTGCGGATGGCGGCGTGATTGAAGGTGTACACGTTGAGTTCGGCCCGCTCGAATGCAGGGTCGGCGAACACGCGCCGCAGCACCTCGCGCAGGAATGGTACTGCGAGACCACGACCACGCAGCGCCGGGTTGATGCCCACCCTCGCCAGCCGTGCGACGCCGTGCCGCCAGTCGAGCGCCACCTGCGCGTGGGCCAGCAACGCGGCGTCGCTCTCGCTGACCGGCGGCCAGGGGGCGCTCTCGCTGACCAGCAGCCAGCGGGCGGGCGGGTTCGCCCGCGCCTCGTCCAGCATCGCCCGCAGTTGCGCGTGATCGAGCGGCCAGCGCATGTCGGCGCCGCCCCACTGCATCACCGCCGCCTCGTCGGAGAACCAGGCGATGAGCCGGTCGAAATGCTCCGGTCCGAACGCGGTCAGTGGCGCCAGCGTCATGTCAGCGACCGCACGACGATGCGCAGCGCCGTGTCCAACTGCGCCTCGGTGATGGTCAACGGTGGGCACAGCGTCAGCACGGTGCCGCCGCCGACCTTGAAGCTCAGCCCGTCGGCGAGGCAGCGGTACATCGCCGCCTCCGCTTGCGCCGGGCTGTCCAGTTCGACGCCCAGATACAGCCCGCAGCCGCGCACCTCACGCACGCCGGCCACACCTTCCAGCCATGTCCGCAGCCGCGCCAGCCCCGAGGCGCCCAGCGTGGCGCTGCGCTCGACCAGCGCCTCGTCGCGGATCACGTCCAGGGTGGCGAGGCCGACCGCGCAGCCGATCGAGCTTTTCTCGTGCGTGTAGTGGCCGAGCGCCCCGTCGCCGGCCACGTTCAGGTCGTCGCGCGCGATCAGGGCCGCCAGCGGGAACACGCCGCCGCCCAGGCCCTTGCCCAACACCAGCATGTCCGGCTCGCAGCCGGTCTGCTCGGTCACGAACATGGTGCCGGTGCGGCCAAGCGCGCTCGGCACCTCGTCGAAGATCAGCTTCGTGCCATGGCGGTCGCAGGCCTCGCGCACCAGCGGCCAGAAGCCGGGCGGCGGCGGGGCGACGGTGGTCCAGCGCATCGGCTCGGCGATCACCGCCGCGATGTCGCCCTCCGCGCCCAGCACGTAGTCGATGTAGTCGGCCAGCCGCTCGTGGGGGCGGTCGGCGCCGAAGAAGCGCGCGGCGAGGGCGGGTGGCGGCACATGCTCGGTGCCCGGCAGCAACGGGCCGATACCGCGCCGGAAGATTGCTTCCCCGCCGACCGAGATCGCGTCCAGCGAGGCGCCGTGGAAGCTGTCCCACATCGACACCGTCTTGTGCCGCCCGGTGGCGATGCGCGCCAGCTTCAACGCCATGCCGATCGCCAGCGTGCCCGCCGGCGCGAACAGCACGCGCGAGAGCCGGCCGGGGGCCAGCGCCGCCAGCCGGGTGGCGAAGTCGATTGCGGCGCGGTTGGTGAAGCGGCGCGGCGAGAACGGCAGTCGCGCCAGTTGTTCGGTCATGGCGGCGACAACGCGCGGATGGCCGTAGCCGACCTGATGCACGCTGTTGCCGTGGAAATCCATGATCCGCCGGCCCGACGCGGTGACGAGGTGGATGCCCTCCGCCCGTTCGATCACGTCGAGACAGGGGGTGGATAGCGCCTGATGCAGGAACACCCCGGCATCGGCGTCGAGCAGCGCCTGGGTCGCGGCGTCGATGTGGTCGCGCCGCCAGGCGGCGCGGGCCGGGCCGAGGTTGATGTCGCCTTCGCTGCGGTCGGTGGCCATCGATGGTGCATCCCTGTTGTCATCCCGGCGCGATTGCCGCCGCCGCGCCGGTCGCCTACCAATTCAGTATGAGCACGTCACAATACGATTGTATCGTCGTCGGCCGTGGCATCGTCGGGCTGGCGCACGCGCTGGCGGCGGCGCGGCGCGGCCTGCGCGTGGCGGTGGTCGACCGGGAGGTGCGGGCGGTCGGCGCGTCGATCCGCAACTTCGGCTTCGTCACCGTGACCGGGCAGGAGCATGGCATCACCTGGCGCCGCGCCCGCAGCACCCGCGACGCGTGGGCGCGGGTGGCCGCCGCCGCCGGCATCGCCATCCACCAGCGCGGCCTGCTGATGTGCGCCCGCCGGCCGGAGGCGGTGGCGGTGATCGAGGAGTTCGCCCGGCACAGCATGGGCCGCGACTGCCGCGTGCTGCGCGGGTCCGACCTGCCGCCCGGCCTGAATGCCGGGGTGCTGGCCGCCCTGCACAGCCCGCACGAGCTGCGCGTCGAGAGCCGCGATGCCATTCCCCGGCTGGCCGCCCATCTCGAACAGGAGTACGGCGTCGCCTTTCCGCCGCGCGTTGCCGTGTTGGGTGTCGAGAGCGGGCGCGTCCACACCGCGCGCGGCGCGATGGATGGCCGGCACATCGTCGTCTGCCCCGGCACCGATCTGGTCAGCCTGTTCCCCGAGGCGATCGCGGCGCGCGGCGTCACCCTGTGCAAGCTGCACATGCTGCGCGTGGCCGCACCGCAGGCCGCGCTGGTGGCGCCGGTGATGAGCGACCTCGGCATGGTGCGCTACCTGGGCTACGCGGTGGCGCCGTCGCTGCCGGCGTTGCGCGCGCGGCTGGAGGCGGAGCAGGGCGCGTGGCTGGCCGACGGCATCCACCTGATCGCGGTGGCCGGCGCCGACGGCTCGCTGGTGGTCGGCGACAGCCATCACTACCACGCCAGCCCGGACCCGTTCCAACCCGCCGAAGTGGATGACCGCATCCTGGCCGAGCTGTCCCGCGTGCTCGACCTGCCGCACCCGCAGGTGCTGGAGCGCTGGGTCGGCGTGTACCCGTCCGGGCCGGAGCCGGCGTTCATCGCGACGGTGGCGGCGGGCGTGCGGCTGGCGATGGTGACCAGCGGCACCGGCGCCAGCACCGCGTTCGCGCTGGCCGAGGAGACGATGGCCGATCTACTGGGCGAGACCCCGCCCGCCCACACCCAGGAAGACGCGGCATGAACATCCAGGCGGTTATCCTCGATTGGGCCGGCACGGTGGTCGATTTCGGCAGCCGCGCGCCGATGGGGGCGTTCGTGCAGGCGTTCCGGCAGTTCGGCGTGGACCTCGGCATCGCCGACGCGCGCGGCCCGATGGGGATGGCCAAGCGCGACCACATCCGCCTGGTCGGGCAGGCGCCCGCCGTTGCCGCGATGTGGCGGGAGCGGCATGGCCATGCGTTCGGCGACGCCGACATCGACGCCGTGTTCGCGGTGTTCGAGCCGCTGAACATGGAGAGCGTGGTCGGCCACGCCGGCTTCATTCCCGGAGCGCTGGAGGCGCTTGGCCAGTTGCGGGCGCAAGGCATCCGGCTGGGCAGCACCACCGGCTACACCCGCCCGATCATGGACAGGCTGCTGCCGGTGGCCGCCGCAGCCGGCTATGCGCCGGAGGTCGTGGTCTGCGCCGGCGACCTGCCTGCCGGACGGCCCAGCCCGCTGATGATGTGGCACGCGATGGCGAAGATGGGCGTCTGGCCGGCGGCGACGGTGGTGAAGGTGGACGACACGCCCGTTGGCATCGGCGAGGGTGTCGCAGCCGGGACATGGACGGTGGGGCTGGCGCTGACCGGCAACATCGCCGGACTTTCCGAGCAAGAACTCGCGGCCCTTTCGCCCGAGGAGGTAGCGGCGATCCGTGTCCGCGCCACCGAGGAGATGCAGGCGGCGGGTGCGGATCTGGTCATCGACAGCATCGCCGACCTGCCGGTGGCGGTGGAGGCGTTGCAGATGCGGCTGACTAGGGGGGAGCGGCCTTGATGTCCTCAATGAAGAAACTCCAAGTCTGGCCGACTAAGCCAAAATTGCCTCAAAGCTCAAACGATGAGTTTGAACGCATAGGCATTGACCGAGTTAAGCAGCATCTCAAGAACAATTTTGGTGGCCAGTATCTTTTTGTAACTGGGTCTGATGGTAGTCCTTTGTGTTCCGACGCGATGGATTGGGTACGCTGGAAAGCTGCGGTTGAGTCGACTCGGATAAGGAGTGGAGTGGTTTCAGCGATTGTGGCAGCGGTTATCGCGTTTGCAACTCTGGCTCTTACCTTTTGGGCTTGGCGCTTTCCGGTCTCACCCGCACCGTGAGGACGCGCGCTGGGTAGACTGAACGACGTTGGAGCAGCTTTCCGCCTTGCCGCGCGTTTGCAAACGACAATGAGCGACATACCCGATTTCTCCGGCAACGCCTGCGCCGCCTTCTCGCCCGAGGAGCGCGATAAGCTGTGGTGGGCGGCGAAGACGCTGGCCGACCAGCGCAACCTGATCGTGCAGATCACCAACGCGCTCGGACAGTCCCTGGGCGGGTTCGCCGGGCGCGCGGCCAGGCTCGGCGCGCGGGTGTTCGGCGATGGCTGGCGCGGTGCCGTGGGGCGGATCACCGAGGACGCGCTGTGGCGGGCGCACGACTTCGCCATCGTCGGTCTCGACAACAGTACCACGCAGGCGCCGCGCAGCCGGGTCAACAAGGCGCTGACCTCCGCCAGCGGCGCCATCGCCGGTTTCGTGGGCGCGCCGGGGATACTGGTGGACGTGCCGGTGACCACGCTGATGATCATGCGCTCCATCGCCGAGATCGGCCGCTCGTATGGCGAGGACATCGCCTCGGACGCCGGCAAGCGCGCCTGCCTGGAGGTGATGGCGTTCGGCGGCCCGGACACCGGCGACGAGGAGGTGGAGATTGGCTACTGGTCCACCCGCGCCGCCATGTCGCACGTCACCCTGCAACTGCTGGTGCGGCAGGTGGCCGGGCGGTTCGGCGTGGTGCTGTCGGAGAAATTCCTGGCCCAGGCGGTGCCGATCGCGGGCGCGGTCGCGGGTGGGTCGCTGAACTACCTGTTCATGGATTTCTACCAGCAGATGGCGCGGGTGCATTTCACCATCCGCCAGATCGAACGCGCGCATGGGTCGGAATCCGGCGTGCGCGCCTGCCTCGACGCGCTGGTGCGCCAGGCCCGCACCCGCAAATCGGTGGGCGCCCGCCCGGCGGCGTCCGTCCTGGCGCTGTCAGGCCGAGGCTGAGGTCGCCGCCTGCGTGCGCAGACGCTGCGCGTAGACGTTGACGATCAGCGCCAGCAGCAGGATCACGCCGCGGATCAGGATCTTCAGGAAGCTGTCGATGCGGACATGGTCCAGCCCGTTGTTCAGCACGCCCAGCACCATCAGCCCGACCACGGTGTTGCCGATGCCGCCCTGGCCGCCGAACAGGCTGGTGCCGCCGACCACCACCGCCGAGATGCTGTCGAGCAGGTAGGTGTCGAACTCGTCCTGCTGCGCGCTGCCGAAATGCGCCACGCCGAGCATCCCGGCCAGCCCCGCGCAGACCGCCGAGATGATCATCACGCTGGCCACGATGGCCTTGGTGTTGATGCCGGAATACTCGGCGGCCTCGCGGTTGCCGCCGGTCATGTACACGTAGCGGCCGAATCGCGTGTAGGTCAGCACGATATGCCCGGCCAGCAGCACGATGGCGGCGACGATGACGATCCACGGCACCGGGCCGAGCGAGTTGTTGCCCAGTGCCGCGATCACCGGCGGCACGTTGTAGGCGATCTGCCCGCGCACCAGCATGGCGCAAATGCCCGAGCCGATCTGCAACATCGCCAGCGTCATGATGAAGCTCGGGATGCCGATGACGGTGACGCCGAACGCGGTGACGGCGCCCAGCGCCACGCTGACGCCGATCGCCAGCAGGATGGCGAACACGCCCAGCAGCGGCACGTTGGCGATGTTGACGCTGGCGTCCTGCAACGTGAAATACGCCACCACGATGCCGACCGCGTTGGCGACGCTGGCCACCGACAGATCGATTTCCGCGCACAGGATCACGAAGGTCAGCCCGACCGCCATGATCCCGGTGACCGAGATCTGTTGCAGGATGTTGGCGAGGTTGTCGAGCGTCGCGAACGATGGGCTGGCGACGCTGAACAGCGCCACCAGCACCAGCAGGGTCGCGAACGGGGCGATGTTGCGCAACTGGTTGCGCAGCCACAGGGAGTTCATGCTCGTCTCGTTCCTTATGCGGCGGCCAGCAGCCGGTCCTTGCTCACCGCCTCGCCTGCGAACTCGCGCGCGATCACGCCGCGCTTCATCACCAGGATGCGGTCGGCCAACGCCAGCACCGTCTCCGGCTCGGCGGACACCACGACGATGCCGATGCCCTGGTCGCGCAGGGCCTTGACGATCTTCAGCACGTCGTCCTTGGCGCCGACATCCATGCCGCGCGTCGGCTCGCTCAGCAGCAGCACGCGCGGCGGGTGCGTCAGCCACTTGGCCAGCGCCACCTTCTGCTGGTTGCCGCCGGACAGCGTGCCGACTGGGCGGTCCACCAAGGGCGGTCGGATCTGCAAGGCCTTCACATGGCCCGCCGCGATGGTCCGCTCGGCGCCCGGCCGCAGCCACAGGCGGGAGATGCGGTCCAGGATCGAGATCGACATGTTCTTATAGACTGGCTCCAGCGCGAACAGCATGGAGCGCCGGCTCTCGGGCACGAAGGCGATGCCGGCGCGCTTGGCGGCGGCGGTGTTGACCAGGCGCACCGGCCTGCCGCCGACGCTGATGCGTCCGTGCGAGAGGCGCGTCTTGCCGAACAGCGCGCGGGCGAGATCGAGTTGCCCGGAGCCGAGGAAGCCGTAGATGCCCAAGACCTCGCCGGCGCGCACGTCCAGCGTGATGCCCTCGAACGCGCCGGGGATGCTCAGGCCCTCGGTGGTCATCACCACCGGCGCGTGCGGCTTGCTGTCGAGCATGATCTCGCCGGTGTAGCTCTCCTCGAGCTGTTCGTGGCCGGCGCCGATCATGCGCTCGATCAGCCACGACTTGTCGATGCGCGCGGTGGGCGCCGTCTCCACCAGCCGTCCGTTGCGGAACACGGTGATGCTGTCGCTGATGGCCAGCACGTCGTCGAGGAAGTGGCTGATGAACACCAGCGAGGTGCCCTCGTCGCGCACCCGGCGCAACAACGCGAACAGCCGCGCCACTTCCGGCGGCGACAGCGCCGAGGTCGGCTCGTCCAGGATGATGATGCGGGCGCCCGACGACAGCACGCGGGCGAGTTCCACAAGTTGCTGCAACCCCAACGGCAGGCTGCCGATGGCGGCGGCGGGATCGACGTCGATGCCGAGCCGCGCCAGTTGGCGGGACGCCTCGCGCCGCATACGGCCCCAGTCGACCAGCCCGGCGCGGTTCAACGGCTGCGTGCCGAGCATCACGTTCTCGGCCACCGACAGTTCGGGCACGATGCTGAGTTCCTGATGCACCATGCCGATGCCGGCGTCGCGCGCGTCGCGGGCGGAACGGAGGCGCACCGGCCGCCCGTCGATGCGCATGACGCCGTCGTACAGGCTGTAAACCCCGGCGATGATCTTCATCAGCGTGCTCTTGCCGGCGCCGTTCTCGCCGACGAGGCCGTGGATCTCACCCGCCCTCAGGGTGAAATCCACGTTCGTCAGCGCCGCGACACCGCCGAAGGATTTGCGGATGCCGCGCAACTCCAGCAGGGCAGGGGCTTCGTCCATGCTGTCGAGACTAGATCAGGTAATGCGCCTCCATCCAGGCCAGCCCTGCGGCGTTGGCTTTCGTGACCACCGGGCCGTCGGCGACGATGTTCTTCGGAATGCCGCCGCCGGTCTTCTCGCCGCCGACCACCGCCGCCACGCCGGCGACGATGGACCCGCCATGGATGCGGCAGGACGGGTTGCGCACGGTCGCCAGCATGCGCCCGTCATCGACCGCCGCCAGCGCCGGCGGCATGGCGTCGCAGCCGCCGATCTTGATGTTGGTGCGGCCGTGCGACTTCATCACGTTGTAGGCGGCCAGCGCCATGTCGTCGTTGTGGAAATACGCTGCGTCGATCTTCGGGTACTTGGTCAGCAGCGTCTCCCAGATGCGCGCCACCTTGGATACGTCCCAGTCGCCCGGCTGGCTGTCGACCACCTCGACCTTCGGGTAGCTCTTGACGATCTTCTGGAAGCCGCGCGCGCGGCCCTGCGCGCCGGTGTGGCCGAGCGCGCCCTGCGTCATGGTGACGATGCCCTCGCCGCCGATCGCGTCCATCAGCGCCTGCGTCACCGAGGCGCCCATGAACTCGTTGTCGGGGGCCAGGAAGCTGTGCACGTCGATGCTGTCGAGCGGCGCGATCAGCGTGTCCATGTCCATCACCGGGATGCCGGCGTCGATCATCTTCTTCACCGGCGCGGTCAGGGTGCCGATGCCGAACGCCTGGATGGCGACGAAATCCCACTTCTGGCTGGCCATGTCGTCGATGGCGCTGCGCTGCTTGGTGGCGCTCAGTTCGCCGTCGAACCAGGTCACGTCGACGTTGAACAATTTGCCCCAGGCCTCGGCGGCGGTCTTGCCCTGGGCGCACCAGGTCGCCTGCAAACCGGCGTTGGAGAATGCGGCCTTCAGCGGCTTGCTGGAACGCCCGGTATCCTTGGCCATGTCGGCCGCCATCGCCGGGCTGATGCCGAACGCGCCGCCCAGCATGGCGGCGGCACCCAGTCCCGCCGTGGCGGTGCGGAAGAAGTCACGGCGCGTACCCGCCATGTCGACGCTCTCGGTCATCGCTGCCCCCTGCTGCCCCGGTATGCCGGAGCGTTGTTACGGGCATGAGACTGCCCCGAGCGTGGCGGCGTTGGCAACCCGTCCCGCCCGAGTTGTTACTCCGCCTTGTCGTTACTCCGCCTTGCGGTGCCCGCGGCCGTGCTGCTCCTTGGTCGCCGCCGCGTTCTGCGCCGCCGCCTGCTTCTCCGCCTTGCCCGCCGTGGCCGAACTGGTGCCCTCCTGCGGCGTGCCGTCCGCCGCCGCGCGGGAGGCGGCGGGCATCGGGTGGCCCTTGGCAAGGAGCGGCGAGGCGGCGCGGCCGCCCTCGGGCACCGGCGAATGCCCGGCGCCGGCGCGGGCGCTGCCGGCCTCGCGCACCTCCTCGGCCTTCTGCGCCATGGCCGAGCGGGCGTGGCTGGTGTCGTTGTCCGATTTGGTCTTCTCGTGCGGCATAGCTGCCTCCTTTGCTCCGAGGCTGCTTAACCGCGCCGGCGTGGCGCTAGTTCCGCGCCGCGCGCAGGAACGCCGCCAATGAGGCCGCCACCGGCTCACGCCGCAGGCCGTCGGTGATGAACACCAGCACCGATCGCGGCGGGCCGGTCCAGGCGTCCAGGTGCTCGGGCGCGTGGATCACATGCTGCACCGCGTGCAGCGCCACCGGGCTGTCGCTGCCGGCCACGTCGAGGATCGCCTTGACCCGCAGCAGGCGGGAGCCGTGCGCGTGCACCAGCAGGCTGAACCACAGCGCGAAGGCGGCGTAGTCGAGCCTTTCCGCAAGCTCGATGCTGAACGCGGTGGCGCCGTGCGGCGGTGGCGGCAACGCGGCCAGCGCCAGCCAGTCCTGGCCGCCGCCGGCGCCCCCGAACAGCATGGCGGGGTCCGCAGCCCCGAATCGCGCGACGTGGATGGCGGCCAGCGGGTTGAGCGCACCCAGCGCCCGCCGCAACGGGCGGTCATCGGCCAGATCGGATTTGGTGACCACGATCACGTCGGCCGCCGCCGCCTGTTTGCGCAGCACCGGGTGGCGGCCGAGGCCGGCCAGCCCATGCACCGCATCGACGCAGGCCAGCAGCCGCCCTGGCCGGAACGCGCGCCGGATCGCCAGGTCGCCAAGCAGCGTCGCCAGGACCGGCGTCGGGTCGGCCAGCCCGGTGGTCTCGATCACCACGCGCCCGAACGCCGGCGCGCCCGGCCCGGTCAGCCGTCGCAACGCGGCCACGAGGTCGCCGCGAATGGTGCAGCAGACGCAGCCGCTGTCCAGCAGAACCGGCTCGCCCTCGATGCGGCCGAGCAACAGGTGGTCCAGCCCGACCTCGCCGAACTCGTTGATCAGCACGGCGGTGCCGGCATAGGCGGGGTCGCGCAGGATGTGACGCAGCAGCGTGGTCTTGCCGCTGCCGAGGAAGCCGGTCAGCACATGCACCGGCCGCCGCGTGTCGTCAGCCATCCAGTGCTGCGACCAGGGCCGGGTCGAGCGGGTCGATGGCCCGCCGCCCGAGCCGCTCCGCCGCCGGCCATAGGTCCAGCAGGCCGCCCACGATCGCGGTCGCCCCGGTGCGGTTGCGCAGCAGCATGGCGCTGCCCTGCCACTCCTCCAGCGTCAGCCCGGAGGCACGAAGCACCCGGTTGGCCAGCCGGATGCGCGCCCGCCGCGCCTGCCGCCGCCGCCACGGCACCGCCGCCGCATCCGGGCCGGTGACGCCGTGGGTCCAGTCGGCGTCACCGCCGAGGCTGCCGCACAGGCCGCACACCTACTTGTCACTTGGCTTGGCGCGCGGCGAACGGCGGGCGAAATCGTCGGCGATGGCGTCCATCGTGGTGAACGTCACACCGGGATGGCCGATCATATGCGCGTACAGCCGCTCCAGCATCAGCAGCACCTGCGGCCGGCCGGCGACATCGGGGTGGATGGTGATCGGGAACACCGCGTAGTCCATCTCGCGGTACACCCAGTCGAACTGGTCGCGCCACAACTGCTCGATGTCTCGCGGGTTGACGAAGCCGTGGCTGTTCGGCGCCTTCTTGATGAACATCATCGGCGGCAGGTCGTCCACGTACCAGTTCGCCGGGATTTCGATCAGACCGGTCTCCTGCCCGCGCACCAGCGGCTTCATCCAGCTATCCGGAGACTTGGAATAGTCGATCTTGGTCCAGCTATCGCCGACGCGGACGTAGTATGGCTCATAGTCGCGGTGCATCAGGCTGTGGTCGTATTTGATGCCCTTCTTCAGCAGCAACTCGTTGCTGACCTGGCTGAACTCCCACCATGGCGCGACGTAGCCGGTCGGACGCCGGCCGGCGAGTTCGGTGACCAGGGCGATGCAGCGGTCCAGTACCGCCTCCTCCTGTTCCGGCGTCATCTCGATCGGGTTCTCGTGGCTGTAGCCATGAATGCCGATCTCGTGCCCGGCGGCGGCGACCGCGCGCATCTGCTCGGGGAAGGTCTCGATCGAGTGGCCGGGGATGAACCAGGTGGTCTTGATGCCCCAGCGCTCGAACAGCGTCAGCAGGCGCATGGAGCCGACCTCGCCCGCGAACAGGCCACGGCTGATGTCGTCGGGGCTGTCCTCGCCGCCATAGCTGCCGAGCCAGCCGGCGACCGCGTCCACATCGACGCCGAACGAGCAGAAGATTTCCTTGGCCACGCGCGTGTCCTCCTGGATTGCCTGCGCCCGAGTTTCCCCGTCCGCGCAAATCTGGCAAGCTCCGCGCGTGCTGTTCGTGCTCGCCAAGCTGGTTGGGATATTCCTGCAACCCAGCCTGGTGCTGCTGCTGTGCGCGCTGGCCGGGCTGGCGCTGCGGCGCCGCTGGCTGACGGCGCTGGCGCTGGGCTGCCTGCTGGCCATCGTCGTGCTGCCGGTGGACGAGTGGGTGTCACGCCCGCTGGAGGATCGCTTCGCGGCGCCCGAACCGCCGCCGGAGAAGGTCGACGGCATCGTGACGCTGGGCGGCGCATTGGACGAGACGCTGTCCAACAGCCGTGGCCGCCCCTCGTTGAACGACGCGGCGGAGCGGCTGACCGAGACGGTGGTGCTGTCGCGGCGCTATCCTGGCGCGCGCATCGTGTTCTCCGGCGGCTCCGGGCGCATCTTTCCCGGCGCCATGGTGGAGGCGGACTGGGTGCGGACGCTGTTCGCGCAACTGGGCGTGCCGGCCGGGCGGGTGACGTTCGAGCGGCAGTCGCGCACCACCGCCGAGAACGCCACCCGCGCCTTTGCCGTGGCGGCGCCAAAGCCGGGCGAGATTTGGCTGTTGGTGACCTCCGCCCTGCACATGCCGCGCGCGGTGGCGACGTTCCGCCATGCCGGCTGGACGGTGACGCCGTGGCCGGTCGCCTACAAGACCCGCCGGTCAGGGGCGATGTGGGGCGAGACGCCGGGCGCGCGGATCGGCGGCTTCGACCTGGCGATGCACGAATGGGTCGGGCTGGTGGCCTACCGGCTGCTGGGCCAGAGCGACCGCATCCTGCCCTCCACACCATGAGACCGCCTCGGATTCACCGCAATCCAAGCTGAATCCGTCGTCATTCAGCCATCCTTTGGCTATTGTATGTTGCAGCGGCGGGCACATTTCGCTTGCGGGAGATCGTAAGGCCATGCGTACAACACGGATTCTGTCAGGCGCGGGCGTCATCGCCACCAGCGTCTCTGCCAGCCTCGCCATCGCCGGCATGGTGCTGGCCCCGGTTGCCGCCGCACGGGCGCAGGACGCGGCGCTGGCACTCCCGCCCACCGCCGCGCCGACCCCGTTCTCGCCCGGACCGGCGCTCGCGGCACCGGCTACGGCCAGTGCCTCCGCCACCGCCGACCCGCCGAGCCGGGTGGGGCGGCTGGCCCGCATTGCCGGCACGGTGTCCTTCCACACCGCCGACGAGGACCATTGGGAGCCGGCGACGCTGAACTACCCGGTCACGTCAGGGAATGCGTTCTGGACCGAGCCGAACGCCTCGGCGCGCATCGACGTGTCGGCCAGCGAGATCTCGATGGCGGCCTCGACCGAGTTCGACATCGACCAACTGGACGCCGCCGCGCTGTCCGCCACCGAGGCGCAGGGGGAGACGTTCCTGCAACTGCCGCGATTGCAGCCGGGCGAGACACTCACCATCCGCACGCCGCGCGGCACGGTCACGCTGGCCGCCAGCGGCATCTATGACATCGCCGCCGGCGACACCCAGACGCCGACCACGGTCTCCGTGATCGAGGGGGCGGCGCAGATCACCGGCGACAACCTGACCTTGCAGGTGCAGGCGAACCAGACCGCCTCGATCACCGGCACCGGCGCGGCCGGCGACCCGTTGCAGGGCAATGTCGGCGCGCTGGCGCAGGACGCCTTCCTGGCGGCGATGCTGCAACCGCCACCCCGGGCAGAGGCGCCGGTGCTGGTACAGCGTGCGCCACAGGCGCCGGCGGCAGCGCCGCCGCCGGTGGTGGCGGACATGTCCGGCAGCGAAGACCTACCCGACAACGGCACCTGGCAGGCGACGCCGCAATACGGCGCCGTCTGGTATCCGCGTGTCGCGCAGGACTGGGTGCCGTACCGCGACGGCCACTGGGCCTATGTGGCGCCGTGGGGTTGGACCTGGGTGGACAACGCATCCTGGGGATTCGCGCCGTTCCACTATGGGCGCTGGGTGCAGAACGACGACCGCTGGGGCTGGACGCCGGGCTATTCGGGCGGGGACTATGGAAACTCTGGCTACGCGGAGCCGGTATATGCGCCGGCGCTGGTCAGTTTCTGCGACCCCGGCGCGGGCTTTGTCGCCGGGTTGGCGGTGGGGGCCGTGGTCGGCGCCGCCATCGGCGCGTCGGTCGGCTGGTTCCCGTTGGGCTACAACGAGCCGTACCGCCCCTGGTATCAAGGCAGCGACAACTACGTCCGCAACGTGAACCGCATCAGCGTATCGAACGTGACCAACATCACCAACGTCAACAACTCCACCACCGTCATCAACAACCGGACGGTCAACAACTACGCCAACCAGAACGCCGCCACGGTGACCCCGACGGCGGCGATGGTCAGCGGCCAGCAGATCAGCCGCGCCGCGCTGCCGGTGACGGCGACGCAGGCGGCGGCGTTCCGCCCAAGCCAGCCCGGCGTGACGCCGACCGCCGCCACGCCGGGCCTCACGCCACGGGTGGCGCGGCAGATCGGCATTCCGGCGGCCTCGTTGCGGCGCACCGCCGCGACCGGGCCGGCATTCGTGGTGGCCGCCGCACCGGCGGCCCATCCCGCGTTACGCCCCGCGCTCTCGGCTGGGGTAGCGGGCGCCGCCGTGGGAGGCGTGGCGGGCGGGGTGGCCAACACCGCCCGTCTCGCGCCGAATGCGGCGCGTCCCGGTGTTCCGGCGGCACCCGGCGCCGTTCCCGCGTCACGCTCCGCGCTCTCGACCGGCGTGGCGGCCGGCGCATTAGGCGGCGCGGCGGGGGTCGTTGCTGGCAGGTTGGCCAACGCTGCCCGTCCCGCGCCGAATGCGGCGCTGAACGCGGCGCGTCCCGGCGCACCGGCGGCACCCGGCGCCGTTCCGGCCGCCCGCGCGGGACTGCCGGCATTGCGCCCGGTCGGCGCCGCCGCAAACCGTCCCACCGTCGTGGGCGCGGCGCCCGGCCCCAGCATCGCGCCGCACGCGCCTCGGGCCGGGATCGGCGCCGCCGTCGTGCCCGGACGCGCCGGGGCCGTGGCTCCCGCGCTGTCGCCACTGCTGCGTAACCCGGCCTCCGGCCGGCCGCCGGTGCCGCTTGGCACTCCGCCCGTGGGTACGGCCAACGCAGCGCCGCGTGCGAACGGCGTCGTGCGACCGGTCGGTCCCCGCGCGCCGCAGCTCGCTGTGCCGACTCCGCAGGCGCATCCGCCGGCGTTAGCGCCAGGGCTGCCGAACACCGCGAGCCGCGGCATGCCGGCCGCACCCCAGAACGCTGCTCCCCGTTTCGTGGCGCCGCGCCCACTTGTCCCGGCGCCATTGCAGCCGCGCGTCGCAGCCCCGCCGCAGCCGCGCATCTCGGCACCGCCGCCGCAGCCACGCGCCGCCGCCGCGCCGCCGCAACGGTTCGTGGCTCCGCAGCCGCAGCATTTCGCAGCACCGCCCCAACGGCAACCCGCTCCGCCGCAGCAGCATTTCGCGCCACCGCCGCAACAACGCTTCGCGCCACCGCCACAGCAGCAAGTCGCTCCCCCGCAGCAGCGCTTTGCCCCGCCGCCGCAGCGTTTCGCGCCAGCCCCACAGCAGCATTTCGCGCCGCCCCCCCCGCCGCAGCAGCACTTCGCCCCACCGCCGCAGCAGCACTTCGCCCCACCGCCGCAACAGCATTTCGCGCCGCCGCCGCCACCGCGTCCGGCCGCGCGGGGGATCTGCAACGGCAGGCCGTGTCCGTGAGTGCCCCGGTCCCGTTGTTGGCCGGCAAGGTGGCGCTCGTCACCGGGGCCACCAGCGGCATCGGCCTGTGGACGGCGATCGGGCTGCGGCGGGCGGGCGCCAGGGTCATCGTCACTGGGCGCTCGGCCAGCCGGCTCGCCGACGCCTGCCGCCAGATTGCCGCGCAGTCGGGCCAGCCGGAACCGGAAACGGCGCTGGCCGACTTCGCCTCGCTCGCCGCCGTGCGCGACCTGGCCGGCGAGGTTGCCGGGCGCGCCCCAAGACTGGATATCCTGGTCAACAACGCCGGCTTCCTGACCTGGCGGCGTGGCCTGTCGGCGGACGGCTATGAGCTGACCTTCGCGGTCAACCACCTGGCCCCGTTCCTGCTGACCAACCTGCTGCTGCCGCAACTGCGCGCGGCGACGGCGGCCCGCATCGTCACCTTGTCATCCTCGGCGCACCGGCGCGGGCGGATCGACTTCGACGACCTGATGGCGACCCGGCGTTACAGCGCCATGGCCGCCTACGCGCAGTCCAAGCTGGCCAACATCCTGTTCACGGTGGAGCTGGCGCGTCGCCTCGCCGGCTCCGGCGTCGTCGCCAACAGCGTGCATCCGGGCGTGGTGGCAACCGGATTCGGCGATTGGCCCGGCTTGCCCGGCGTGTTCTGGCGGGCGATGCGGCCGTTCCTGCTGACGGCGGAGCAGGGTGCGGCCACCTCCCTGTACGTCGCCACCGATCCGGCGCTGGCCAATGTCAGCGGCCGCTTCTTCGCCAAGTCGCGCGAGGAGGTTCCGGCCCCCGCCGCCCGCGACGCCGCCGTGGCCGCGCGCCTGTGGCGAGAGAGCGAGCACCTGATTGCGGCGGCCCGGCTGGGCGTGACGATCTGACCGGCGTTCAGACGGCGAGTTTGGCGCTGCTGGCGTAGGCCGAACTCGCCTGCTGCGCGGTGCCGCCAGCGCCAGGCGGGCTGCCCAGCCCGAGTGTGCCCAGCAGGTCGCTGGCGAGCTTGGAGACATCGTTGGTCAGCCCGCCGGTAGCAAGCGCGGCGCCGTCCTGCAACGTCTTCAACACGTCCTGCAACGGCGAGCCGGCCTGTGCGTCGCTGGCGGCGCTGCCCGGCTTCGGCTTGGCGGCGTGGCTGTTGAAGATCGAGTTCAGGGCCTGCTGGCTGATGGAGGCGAGGGCGGCGATCGACATGGGATGCTCCTGGCGGGTTGCGGCTGCCCTGCCACCGCAAGGGCCATGCCACGCGCAAACGGCGCGGCACCGCCTGCCCGAGCGCCGTGTGCGGCAGGGAATGCCGGGTCGGGCGTGTTCCACCCGGCATTCGTTGCCGGGCTATCGCGCCGCCGCGTCCAGCGCCTGGGTCAGGTCGGCCAGGATGTCGTCGATATGCTCAATGCCGACCGACAGCCGAATGTAGCCGGGCGACACGCCGGTCGAGAGCTGCTCGTCCACGGTGAGCTGGCTGTGCGTGGTGCTGGCCGGGTGGATCGCCAGGCTGCGCGCGTCGCCGATGTTGGCGACGTGATAGAACAGCCTCAGCGCGTCGATGAACGCCCGCCCGGCCTGCTCGCCGCCGGCCAGCTCGAAGCCGACCATGCCGCTTTGCCCGCGCGTCAGGTATTTCGCGGTCCGCTCGGAGGCGATCCCGGTCGCCGTCGAGGGGTGGATCACCCGCGTCACCTCG
The DNA here is from genome assembly GCA_043746535.1 of Rhodospirillales bacterium. Classification (GTDB taxonomy): domain Bacteria; phylum Pseudomonadota; class Alphaproteobacteria; order Acetobacterales; family Acetobacteraceae; genus CAVRQM01. Next base: position 15,710 of record JAYTQW010000109.1, on the reverse strand, counting down.
GCCCGCTCGCCGAGAAGGCGCGCCACCGCAAGCGCGTTGTCGCTGTGCGCGCGGATGCGCAGAGCCAGCGTCTCGATGCCTTGCAGGATCAGGAAGGCGTTGAACGGGCTGATGGCGCAGCCCAGGTCGCGCAGCAGCGTCACCCGCGCCTTCAGCACGTAGGCGATCGGGCCGAGCGGCTTCACCGCCTGTGTCCACACCGCGCCGTGGTAGCTGGGATCGGGCGTGTTCAGCGCCGGCTGGCGGCCGGCATGCGCCTCCCAGTCGAAGTTGCCGCCATCGACGATGGCGCCGCCGATCGAGGTGCCGTGGCCGCCCAGGTACTTGGTGAGCGAGTACACCACCACCGCCGCGCCGTGGTCGAACGGGCGCACCAGCAAGGGTGCGGCGGTGTTGTCGACGATCAGCGGGATGCCGTGGGCGCGGCCGATGGCGGCGACCTCGGCGATTGGGAACACCTGCAACTTCGGGTTCGGCAGCGTCTCCGCGTAGTAGGCGCGGGTGCGCGCGTCGGTGGCGCGGGCGAATGCCTGCGGGTCGGTCGGATCGACGAAGCGGACCTCGATGCCCTGGTCGCGCAGCGTGTTGGCGAACAGGTTCCAGGTGCCGCCGTACAGGTCGGTGCTGCTGACGATGTTGTCGCCCATCCGAGCCAGGTTCTGCACCGAGAGTGCGGACGCCGCCTGACCCGACGCCAGCGCCAGCGCCGCGACGCCGCCCTCCAGCGCCGCCAGCCGCTTCTCCAGCACGTCGGTGGTCGGGTTCATGATGCGGGTGTAGATGTTGCCCAGCTCCTGCAACCCGAACAGCCGCGCGGCGTGTTCGGCGCTGTCGAACTGGTAGGAGGTGGTCTGGTAGATCGGCACCGCGACCGCGTTGGTGGCCGGATCGCTGCGCCAGCCGGCATGGAGGGCGAGGGTCTCTGGATGCTGGCTGGTCATGGCGCGTCGGCTCCCGATTGTTGGTTGGCCAAACCACACCGCGAACGCTGGGCTTTGGCAAGGATCATCGCATTATTCACGTATCAGGCACGGAGTTCGACTGCGGTTCGGACTGGTTCGCCGCCACCCGCTTCCCGGAGGGCGTGACGCGGATCACCGAGCGCGGGCTGGGGCCGTTGCATGCCTGCAACATCTGGCTGGTTGCGGGGCGCGACGCCACGTTGCTGGTCGATGCCGGCACCGGCATCGCCGCCCTGGCGCCGGTGGTGGCACGGCTGACCGACCGGCCGGTGATCTGCCTGCTGACGCACGCGCATTACGATCACATGGGCGGCGCGCACGCGTTCGCCGACCGTCGCGCCCATGCCGCCGAGGCGGCGACCATGGCGGCGCCGTCGCCGCAATCGACCCTTTGGGGTGGTTGGCTGGATGCGGCGGCGTTCACCGGACCACCGCCGGAGGGCTTCGACATGGAGCATTACGCCGTCCGCCCGGCGCATCCGACGGCGTTGCTCGCCGACGGCGACGTGATCGACCTCGGCGACCGCTCGCTGGAGGTGCTGCACGTCCCCGGCCACAGTCCGGGGCTGCTGGCGGCGTTCGAGGCGGCGACCGGGCTGCTGTTCAGTTCTGACGCGCTGTACGACGGCCGGATGTTCTTCGACCTGCCCGGCAGCGGCCCGGCGGCGGCGTCACGCAGCCTCGACCGGCTCGCGGCGTTGCCGGCGCGGCTGGTGCATCCCGGCCATTTTGAGAGCTTTACAGCTTGCCGAACTCATTCGCTTTGCGATGAGCAACGGAGGATTCTGCGTCGCGGCTGCGCAGACGCAGCGCCACCAGCAGCGTCTCGATATCCTGCCTGATGCGCCACATGCCGCCGGCATAGCCACGAAAGTAGAAGAAGTTGGCGCCGCCCCAGATCACGAAAGCGATTCCCGCCAGCATCCAGTTGTTCATCAAAGCCTTCCCCCAGCCTTGGCCTCGCGCCGCCGCGCGGTCAGGATGAACTCGGTGTAGCCATTCGGCTGCGCGGCACCCTCGAACACCAGGTCGCACGCCGCCTGGAACGCCGGCCCGTCGAAGCCGGGCGCCATCGGGCGGTAGGCGGGATCGCCGGCGTTCTGCCGGTCCACCACCACCGCCATCCGGCGCAGCGTGGCATCGACCTGATCGCGCGTCGCGACACCGTTCAGCAGCCAGTTGGCGATGTGCTGGGAGGATATGCGCAGCGTGGCACGGTCCTCCATCAGCCCGACATCGTGGACATCCGGCACTTTCGAGCAACCCACGCCCTGATCGACCCAGCGCACGACGTAGCCTAGGATTCCTTGCACGTTGTTGTCCAGTTCCTCGCGCACCTCGTCCTCCGACCAGTTCACCCCGGCCGCCAGCGGGATGGTCAGGATGGCCTCGCGCCGGGCCGGCACACGCGCCGCCAACTCGGCCTGCCGCGCCGCCACGTCGACCTGATGGTAGTGCAGCGCGTGCAGCGTGGCGGCGGTGGGCGAGGGCACCCAGGCGGTGCTGGCGCCGGCGCGCGGGTGGCCGATCTTGGTTGCCAGCATCTCCGCCATGCGGTCCGGCGCCGCCCACATGCCCTTGCCGATCTGCGCGCGGCCACGCAGGCCCATGGCCAGGCCGACATCGACATTGTTGGCCTCGTAGGCCGGCAGCCACACCGAGGCGCGCATCGCCTCCTTGCGCACCATGGCGCCCGCCTGCATCGAGGTGTGGATCTCGTCGCCGGTGCGGTCGAGGAAGCCGGTGTTGATGAACACCACCCGCTCGCGCGCGTTCGCGATGCAGGCGCGCAGGTTGACGCTGGTGCGCCGCTCCTCGTCCATGATGCCCATCTTCACGGTGTTGCGGGGCAAGCTCAGCATGTCCTCCACCGCCGCGAACAGGTCGTTGGCGAACGCCACCTCGTCCGGCCCGTGCATCTTCGGCTTGACGATGTAGATCGAGCCGGCGCGGCTGTTGCGGACCGGGCCGATGCCGCTCAGGTCGTGCATGGCGATCAGCGTGGTCACGGCGGCGTCGAGGATGGTCTCCGGCGTCTCGCGCCCGTCCGCGTCGCGCACCGCGTCGGTCATCATGTGGTGGCCGACGTTGCGCACCAGCATCAGGCTGCGGCCGTGCAGGCTCAGCGTGCCGCCGCCGGGCGCGGTATAGACGCGGTCGGGGTTGAGCCGGCGCTCGATTGTCTCGCCGCCCTTCTGGAAGCTGGCCGAGAGCGTGCCCCGCATCAGGCCGAGCCAGTTGCGGTAGATCTCCACCTTGTCGGCGGCATCGACGGCGGCGACGCTGTCCTCCAGGTCGATGATGGTGCTGATGGCGCTCTCGGCCACGATGTCGGCCAGCCCGGCCGGGTCGTTGCGCCCGATCGGGTGGGCGCGGTCGATCACCAGCTCGAAATGCAGGTTGTTCTGGCGCAGCAGGATGCTGTCGGGCGCCGCCGGATCGCCGGTGTAGCCGACGAACTGCGACGGCTCCGCCAGCCCGGTGCCGATGCCGGCATCCTCGGCCAGCAGCGCGCCGCCCTCGACCCGGTACAGCGTCGCATCGGCGTGGCTGCCGTGGGCGAGGGGGTAGGCTTCGTCGAGCAGCTTCCTGGCGTAGGCCACCACCCGCGCGCCACGGACCGGGTTGAAGCCACTGCCGCGCTCGGCGCCGTCGTCCTCCGCGATCACGTCGGTGCCGTACAGCGCGTCGTACAGGCTGCCCCAGCGGGCGTTGCCGGCATTGAGCGCGTAGCGGGCGTTGCTGGCCGGCACCACCAGTTGCGGCCCGGCGATGCGCGCGATCTCGTCGTCGACGTTTTCCGTGCCGACGGTGATCCCATCCGGCTCCGGCAGCAGGTAGCCAATCTCGGTCAGGAAGGCGACGTAGCCGGCCTCGTCGAACGCCCGGCCGCGATGCGCCAGGTGCCAGGCGTCGATCTGCGCCTGCAACGCATCGCGCCGGGCCAGCAGGGTCGCGTTGCGCCCGGTGAAGCGGGCCAGCAGCCCGGCATAGCCCTGCCAGAACGCGTCGGCCGCAATGCCGGTGCCGGGCAGCGCCTCGGCCTCGATGAACGCGCGCAGCACCGGGGCTACCGTCAGTGGGGCTACCGTCAGTGATCCCGCCATGTCCGTCTCCCGCCGCAGTGAAACGCCCGCTCTACGCCGCACGCCCGCCCTTGACCAGCCGCTCGACCCGCAGCCGCGCACCAGGTATCAGCCGCCCGCGAGCAGCCCCAGCAGCCGCACGTGGCTGCGCGTCCCATGACGGAAGCAGCGGACCTCGAACTTCTCGTTCGGGCTGTGGATCTGGTCGTCGTTCAGCCCGAAGCCCATCAGCAGCGTGTCCAGGCCGAGCAGCCGCTTGAACGCCTCCACCACCGGGATCGAGCCGCCGCCGCCGATCAGCACCGCCGGGCGGCCGAACTCGTCGGCCAGCGCGCGGCGGGCGGCGGCGATCACCGGCGCGTCCTGCGCCACCGCCATGCCCGGCGCCTGGCCGAACGTCTGGAAGCCGAGTTTCGCGTCGGCTGGCACCCGCGCCCGCATGAAGGCGCGGAACGCCTCGGCGATACGCTCCGGTTGCTGCCCCGGCACCAGCCGGAAACTGACCTTGGCCCCGGCGGTGGCGGCGATCACCGTCTTCGATCCGGCGCCGGCATAGCCGCCCCAGATGCCGTTGATGTCGGCGGTCGGGCGTGCCCACAGCCGCTCCAGCCCGCCCCGGTTGCGCTGGCCTGCCGGGACCGACAGGCCGATGCCGCCCAGGAACGCGCCCTCGTCGAAGCCGAGCGTGGCCCATTGCGCGGCCTGCTCGCGCGATACCTCGGCCACGCCGTCATAGAAGCCGTCAAGTTGCACGCGGCCCTCGGCGTCGTGCAACGCGCCCAGTGCGCGCGTCAGTGCGTTGATGGGGTTCAGCGCCGAGCCGCCGAACATGCCGGAGTGCAGGTCGCGCCCGGCGGCTTGCAGGTCCACCTGCATGTACACCAGCCCGCGCAGGCTGGTGCAGATCGCCGGCGTGTCGATGTCCCACATGTCGGTGTCGCTGACGATGGCGACATCGGCCGCCAGTTCGGCCCGGTTGCTGGCGAGGAAGTGCTCCAGGTTTTCGCTGCCGATCTCCTCCTCGCCCTCGATGATCGCGGTGATCCGCACCGGCATCGAGCCGGTCTCCTCGAACCAGGCGCGGAAGGCGGCCAGCCACATCGACACCTGGCCCTTGTCGTCGACGGCGCCGCGGGCGACCACGCGCGGGCCGTGCGGACCCTCCGTCACCACCGGTTCGAACGGCGGCGAGTGCCACAGTTCCAGCGGGTCGGCGGGCTGCACGTCGTAATGGCCGTAGTAGAGCAGATGCGGGCCGCTGCCGCCGGGCGGGCCGGGATGATGCGCCACCACCACCGGATGCCCCTGCGTCTCCCGCAAGGTCGCCTGGAAGCCGAGCGCCTCCAGCTCGCTGCGGGCGAACTCGGCGGCGCGGCGGCAGTCGGCGGCGTGGGCCGGCTGTGCGCTGACGCTGGGGATGCGCAGCCAGTCCAGCCAGCGCGCCTGTGCGGCGGCCTCGGTGGCTGTCAATCGCGACAGCACCTTGTCGGTATCGGCCATGATGTGCTCCCGTCTTGCCTTATCGCTGATTGGCAGATCGAATGCCGGCTGACCAGTCCACCCGGCCTGACCGTGCTCCAAGGCCGATACACCACCGAACCAGTCGCGGTTGCGTGCGTTGATCCCCGCGCGATGCCACGGCGCCCTGTCATTCCCCGCGTGCGGCTGTCGGCCGCACGGCCACATCTGATCGGAGGTCCGCGCGTGGGCAACCCCAACTTACGTCGAGGCGCGCTGCTGGCGGCGCTGTGCGCGGTCACGGCCTGCACGGTAGGGCCGGACTTCCAGCGCCCGGCCTCGTTCTGGTCGCCGGCGTCCTGGTTCGCCGCCCGCCATCCGGTCGTCTCGGCCAGCAACCAGCGCAGCCAGCCATCCGCCGAGCCGCTCGACCCGAACTGGTGGTCGCTGTTCCACGACCGCGAACTGACCTCGCTGGAGGACCGGGTCGCCGCCAGCAACCTCGATATTCGCATCGCCAGCATCCGCCTGGCCGAGAGCCGCGCCTCGCTCGGCGTGGCCCGCGCCGCCGCCTTCCCGCAGGTCAACGCCAACAGCTCCTACACGCGCGAATTGCAGAGCAAGAAGGGCGTGCTGTCGATCTTCGGCGGCGGTCCTGGCGGCGGCGGCTCGCCCGGAGCCGCGTCCAACGGCCTTGGCGGCACCTCGGGCGGGGTGCCGAACACCAGCCTGTTCAACCCGTTCGACCTGTTCCAGGCCGGCTTCGACGCTTCCTGGGAACTCGATTTCTGGGGCCGGGTGCGCCGTCAGGTGGAGAGCGCGCGGGCCGCGTTGGATGTCGGCACCGAGGCGCGGCGCGACACGCTGCTGAGCGCGCTGGCGGAACTGGCCCGCGACTACGTGCAGCTTCGCGGGGTACAGCGCAGCTTGCAGATCACCAACGAGAACATCGCCATCGCCCGGCAGAGCGTGCGGATCACGCGCGAGCGGGCGGCGGGCGGCCTCGCCACCGAGTTGGACGCGATCAACGCGCAGGCGCAGTTGGAGACCACGCGCAGCCAGATCCCCGACATGCTGGCGCAACGGCAGACGCTCATCAACGCCATCGCGCTGCTGCTGGGCGAGCCGCCGAGTGCGATGGATGCGGAACTCGGCACCGACGCGCCGATCCCGCCGGTGCCGCCGGTGGTGCCGGTCGGCCTACCGGGCGAGTTGGCCCGACGCCGCCCGGATATCCGCCAGGCCGAGGCCAGCCTGCACGCGGCCACTGCCGACATCGGCGTGGCGGTGGGTGACTTCTATCCGAGGTTCACCCTGTCCGGCAGCGCCGCGTTGCAGGCGACCCAGTTCAAGAACCTGTTCGGCTTTTCCGCCGGCACCTACTCGTTCGGCCCCAGCGTCACGTTGCCGATCTTCGAGGGCGGGCGGCTGACCAGGACGCTCGAACTGCGCAAGACCCAGCAGCAGGAGGCGGCGATCACCTATCAGCGCACCGTGCTGGGCGCGCTGCACGACGTGAACAACGCGCTGACCAACTACGCGTCGGAACAGGACAAGCGGGCGGCGCTGCAAGCCGCCCTGGCGCAGAACCGCCGTGCGCTGGGGTTGGCGCGGGCCCAGTACACGCAGGGCCTGACCGACTTCCTGACCGTGCTGGATGCGCAGCGAACCCAACTGGCCGCCGAGCAGCAGTTGAACAACAGCCTCGTCACGCAATCGACCGACCTGGTGCAGCTCTACAAGGCGTTGGGCGGCGGATGGGAGCAGATCTACCCGGAACGACCGGCGCCGCCCGCCAACCTCGTCAGCGACCTGACCACAATTCCAGGGCCGGCGCAGACGACGCCTTGACCCTGTTGGCTGGCGCTGGTTGTGTTCGCGCAACCGAGACGGGGACTGCGCCATGCCGAGGCTGCTCGCGACCACCGCCATGCTCGCCTGCCTGGTGGCGGGCGCCGCTCCGGTGGCCGCCCAGGCGGCCGCTCATGCAAAGGACACCCTGGTCGTCGGGATGCAGTTGGAGCCGCCGAACCTCGACCCGACCGCCGGCGCCGCCTCGGCGATCCGCGAGGTCACCTATGGCAACGTGTTCGAGGGCCTGACCCGGATCGACGCCGGCGGCGAGGTGCGGCCGGCGTTGGCGTCGGGCTGGACCGTGTCGCCGGACGGGTTGACCTACCGTTTCAACCTCGTCGCCGGCGCCCGTTTCCACGACGGCGCGGCGTTCGATTGCAGCGTGGTCAAGTTCTCCTACGACCGCGCCTCCGCCCCCGACAGCGTGAACGCGCAGAAGGGGCTGTTCGAGCCGATCGCACGGACCGAGTGCCCCGACCCGGCCACCGCCGTCGTCACACTGAAGCGGCCCAGCGCGCTGTTCCTGTTCGATATGGGCTGGGGCGACGCGGTGATGGTGTCGCCCGCCAGCGCCGCCGGCAACAAGACCCACCCGGTCGGCACCGGCCCGTTCCGGTTCAAGCGATGGGTGCCGGGCGACCGCGTGGAGCTGGAGCGCAACCCGGCCTACTGGGGCACGGCGCCCAGGCTGGCGGCGGTCACTTTCAAGTTCGTGGCCGATCCGGCGGCGGCGACGGCCGCGATGCTGGCGGGCGACATCGACGCCTTCCCCAACTTTCCAGCACCCGAGGCGCTGGACCAGTTCAGGGCCGACCCGCGTTTCGCCGTGCATGTCGGCACCACCGAGGGCAAGACCATCCTGGCGCTGAACAACGCCCGCAAGCCGTTCTCCGATCCCCGCGTGCGCCGCGCGCTGGCCATGGCGATCGACCGCGCGGCACTGGTCGAGGCGGCGCAGAGCGGGTTCGGCGCCGTGATCGGCTCGCACTACGTGCCGACCGATCCGGGCTATGTCGACCTGACCGCCGCCTATCCGTACGATCCGGCCCGCGCCCGCGCCGCGTTGGCCGAGGCGGGGGTGGCGCCAGGGACCAGCATCGCCATCACGCTGCCGCCGCCGTCGTACGCCCGCAAGGGCGGCGAGATCGTCGCGGCGATGCTGGAGCAGGCCGGCCTGACCGTGCGACTGGTGCCGATCGAGTGGGCGCAGTGGATCGACCGCGTGTTTCTGCACAGCGACTTCGACGCCACCATCATCTCGCACACCGAGGCGCGCGACCTGGATATCTATGCGCGCGACAAATACTATTTCAACTACGACAGCGCCGAGTACAAGGCGCTCTACGCGAAATACTTGGAGACTGCCGACCCGGCTGCGCAACTGGATCTGCTCGGCCAGTTGCAGCGGAAACTCTCCGCCGACGAGCCGAACGTGTTCCTGTTCGCGCTGGCCAAGATCGGCGTCTGGAACGCGAAGCTGCGCGGCCTGTGGGTCAACGACCCGATCCCGGCCAACGTCGTGGGCGCGGTCTATTGGGCGGAGTGAACGGCTGATCCTCGTCGCCCGCCGCGTCGCCGTCCTGCTGGCCACGTTGCTGGCCGCCTCGCTGGTGGTGTTCGTGGCGATGCAGGTGCTGCCGGGCGACCCGGCGGCGGTGGCGCTCGGCACCGGGGCGCGGGCGGACACGCTGGCGGCGCTGCGTCACCAGATGGGGCTGGATCAGCCGGCGCTGTGGCGCTACCTCGGCTGGCTCGGCCAACTGGGGCGCGGCGACCTCGGCATCTCGATGACCTACCATGTGCCGGTCGCCTCGCTGCTCGCCCCGCGCGTGGCCATCAGCGTGCCGCTGGCAGGGGCGGCGGTGGCGCTGTCGACGGCACTCGCGGTGCCGGTCGGCGTCTGGGCGGCGGCGCGGCGCGGCCAGTGGCGCGACCTTGCGGCAATGAGCGTGGCGCAGATGGGGGTGGCGTTGCCGAACTTCTGGCTTGGCCTGCTGCTGATCCTGCTGTTCGCGGTGACGCTGCCGTGGCTGCCGGCGAGCGGCTTCCCCGGCTGGTCCGATCCGTGGGCGGCGGTCCGGGCGCTGCTGCTGCCGACGCTGGCGCTGGCATTGCCGCAGGCCGCCGTGCTGGCGCGGGTGACGCGTGCGGCGGTGCTGGAGATGCTGGGCCAGGACTACGTGCGCTCGGCGCGGGCGCGCGGCATGACGCGGCGGGCCGCGATGTGGCGCCATGCGGTGCCGAACGCGCTGGTGCCGGTGGTCACCATCATCGGGCTGCAATTCTCCTTCCTGCTCGCCGGCACCGTCATCATCGAGAACGTGTTCACCCTGCCGGGCCTGGGCCGGCTGCTGTTCCAGGCCATCGCGCAACGCGACCTGATCGTCGTGCAGGACCTGGTGGTGCTGCTGGCCGGCAGCGTGATCGTGGTCAACTTCCTGATCGATCTCAGCTATCTGGCGCTCGATCCGCGCCTGCGCGGATGAGGCGCGGGCCGAGCCTGCTGGCGGGCGCCGGGGTAGCGCTGCTGCTGGCGGCGGTGGCCGGGCTGTCGCTGCTGTGGACGCCGTACCCGCCGACCGCCATCGACATCGCGCACCGGCTGGCCGGACCCTCCTTCGCGCACTGGCTCGGCACCGATGCGTTCGGCCGCGACGTGGCCTCCATGCTGATGACCGGGGCGCAGACCACGCTGGCGGTCAGCGTGGTGGCGGTGACGGTGGGGGCGCTGGCCGGCGTGCCGGTGGGCGTCATGGCGGCGGCGCGCGGCGGCTGGCTGGACGACCTGCTGATGCGCGCGGCCGACCTGGTGTTCGCCTTTCCTGCGCTGCTGACGGCGGTGATGCTGACGGCGCTGTATGGGCCGGGCGCCCGCAACGCCATGCTCGCCATCGGCATCTTCAACATCCCCGTGTTCGCCCGCGTGGCGCGCGCCGCCGCGGCGCAGGTGTGGCCGCGCGACTATGTGCTGGCGGCGCGCGTGGCCGGGCGGTCGGAGCTGGCGATAGCGCGGACGCATGTGTTGCCGAACATCGCCGCCGGCCTGTTGGTGCAGGCCAGCATCCAGTTCGCGCTGGCGATCATCGCCGATGCCGGCCTGGCCTATGTCGGCCTCGGCACCCAGCCGCCCTGGCCGAGTTGGGGGCGGATGCTGAACGACGCGCAGACCTATGTCTGGCGGGCGCCGCTGCTGGCGCTGTTCCCGGGTTTGGCGATCACCGTCTGCGTGCTCGGCTTCAACCTGCTCGGCGACGGCCTGCGCGACTGGCTCGACCCACGGCTGCGCCGGGCGCCGCCATGATGCTGCGCACGGAGAACCTCAGTGTCGTCCTGCCGGGCGGCCTGCGGGCGCTGAGCGGGATCGATCTCGGCATCGCCCGAGGCGAGGCGGTGGGGCTGGTCGGCGAGAGCGGCAGCGGCAAGTCGATGGCGGCGCTGGCGTTGATCGGCCTGCTGCCGCCAAGTGCCCGCGTCACCGGCCGGGTCATGCTGGATGGGCGCGACCTGTTGAGCTTGGATGAGGCCCAGTGGTGCGCGCTGCGTGGCGCCCGCATCGCCATGGTGTTCCAGGAGCCGATGACGGCGCTCGACCCGGTGATGCGGGTGGTGGATCAGGTGGCCGAGGCATGGCGGGCGCACGAGCGGCTGCGCGCCCCGGATGCCCGCGCGCGGGCGGCGGCATTGCTGGAACAGGTCGGCATCGCCACGCCGCGCGCCTTTCCGCACCAGTTGTCGGGCGGCCAGCGGCAGCGGGTGATGATCGCCGCAGCGCTGGCCGCGGCACCCGACCTGCTGATCGCCGATGAGCCGACGACGGCGCTCGATGTCACCGTGCAGGCGCGCATCCTCGACCTGCTGGCCGGGTTGTGCGTGGCAAGATCGATGGCGATGCTGCTGATAACGCATGATATCGGCATAGTCGAGCAGGTCGCCTCGCGCGTGCTGGTGATGTATGCCGGGCGCGTGGTGGAGGAGGGGCCGACCGATGCGGTGATCGCCCGCCGCGCGCATCCCTACACGCGCGGGCTGGTGGCGGCCTCGCCGCACGGCGAGCATGGCGGGCGGCCGGTGGCGATCCCGGGCCAGATGCCCGATCCTCGCCTGCTGCCCCCCGGTTGCGCGTTCGCGCCGCGCTGCCCGCGCGCGGATCACGTCTGCCAGACGCGGGTTCCGCCGCTGGCCGACGTGGGCGGGCACCTCGCCGCCTGCTGGCACCCGCACGCTTGACCGCGCCTCTGCTCGCGGTCGAGGGCGTGGTGCGCGCCTATCGCGGCGTGCCGGTGTTGCACGGGGTCTCGCTGACGCTGGCGCGCGGCGGCTCGCTTGGCATCGTCGGCGAGAGCGGCAGCGGCAAATCCACCCTGGCGCGCACCATCCTGGCACTGGAGCGGCCACAGGCGGGGCGGGTGTTGCTGGATGGCGACGACCTGTTCCGGCTACCGGGCCGCGCGCTGCGGGCGGCGCGGCGAAAGATGCAGGCGGTGTTCCAGGACCCGTACGGCTCGCTCGACCCGCGCATGACCATCGGCCGCATCGTGGCGGAGCCGCTGCTCGGCCTCGAACGCGGCCTGGATCGCGGCGCGTGCGACGCGCGCGTGGCGGAGGCGCTGGCGGCGGTCGGGCTGGCGGACGACGCGGGCCGGCGCACCCCGCACGAGTTGTCCGGCGGCCAGCGCCAGCGCATCGCCATTGCCCGGGCACTGGTGACCCGCCCGGCGCTGATCGTGGCGGATGAGCCGGTCTCGGCGCTGGATGTCTCGGTGCAGGCACAGGTGCTGGGGCTGATGCTCGACCTACAGGCACGGTTCGGCCTCGCCTGGGTGTTCAACAGCCACGACCTCGCCGTGGTGCGCGGCGTCACCACCGAGGTGCTGGTGCTGTATCGCGGCTGGGTGGTGGAGCGGGGGGCGACCGCCGCCGTGTTCGCCGCACCGCTGCACCCCTATACGGCGGCGTTGCTGGCGGCGATCCCGGGCCGTCATCGCGTGCGCCCGCCCGCACCGGCCCGGCCTGGGCCGCCCGGCGCGCGCGGCTGCCCGTATGCCGGGAGCTGCCCGCTGGAACTCCCGGTCTGCCGGGCCGAGATGCCGGCGCTACGGGAGGCGGGCGGGCGGGCGGTCGCCTGTCATGCGGTCGGCACCTGATCCCCGAACAGGTCGCGCCAGGATGGCTGCGCGCCGGCATGGGCCAGTGCGGTCGCCTCGAACACGCCACGGGCGATGGCGCGGGCCATGACCTGGGTGGCGAGATGCCCCAGTTCCAGCAGCTCCGCCCACGAATCGCCCAGCGCACGCCGTTCCGTGCTGATCGCGAAGACGGTGTCGCCGTCCAGCGGCGCGTGGGCCGGGAACAGCGCGCGGGCGAGGCCGTCCTGCGCCATGATCGCCAGCCGCTGCGCCTGTGCGCGCGTCAGCGTGGCGTCGGTGGCGATCAGGCCGATGGTGGTGGCCGGGGTGCGGTCGGCCTGGAAGCGCCGCTTGCTGCGCAACGCCAGGTCGGCGGGCAGGATCGCGGCGGGCCAGCCCAGCCCGCCGAACTCGCGGCCAGCCTCGAACGGGGACGCCCAGAAATGCGCGCCGTCGCCGATGGTGGGGCTGCCCATGGCGTTGACCGCGGCCAGCGCCGCGACCCGGTGCCCGGCGGTGGTGGTGGCGCTGGCGGACCCCAGCCCGCCCTTGCAGGTCGCGGTCATCGCCCCGGTGCCGGCGCCGACGCTGCCGAGGGCAAACGCGCCGGGCCGCGCCGCGGCGGCGGCGTCCCAGCCAAGCTCGCGGTAGGGGGAGAACCGTCCCCAGTCCTTGTCGGCGCCGTTCGCGAGGTCGAACAGGATCGCCTGCGGCACCAGCGGCACCAGATGCCCCGCGAATGCGGCCCCGCGTCCCGCCGCGCGCAACCATGCCTGCACGCCGCCAGCCGCGTCGAGGCCGTGGGCCGAGCCGCCGGACAGCACGAGGGCATCGATCCGCTCGATCGAACCGCCGGCGTCCAGCATGCCGGTGTCGCGCCCGCCCGGCGCACCGCCCAGCACGGAGACGGCGGCGATCGCCGGACCGTCGAACAGGATCGCGGTCGCGCCGGAGCCGAGCCGGGTATCGGCCGCGTGGCCGACGCCGATACCGCCGATATCGGTCAGAAGATTCAATAATAGCACCCACGCAACGTAGCGGCTCGGCGTGGCAAGCGATACGTTAAGATATGTTGAGCAGTGACCGAGACACCGACGCCGGTATGCCGCCCGATCCCGCAGGCGGGCAGCATCGGGCACGCCACCTCGCCTATCCTGTGGGCTGGCGTGATCGTCATCCGGGGCGCACCCGACCCGCAACACGACGATCTGTGCGAGGTGACAGCCGACGCCTGACGCGAACGGCCTTTAAAAGGCCCGGCTCACCGCCACGTCCTCGCCACACACAACAGGTTGATTGACGTGGGGCACAACATGGCCTGGATTTTTCGCGCGGGAGCGGCCCCGCCTCAATGATCTATGTGGTCGATGACGACATGGCGGTGCGCCACTCGCTGACCATTTTGCTGGGCAACCTCGGGCATGAGGTGCTGGCGTTCAACTCGGCGCAGCACCTGCTCGACCGAGTGGATGCCGGCGCGCAAGGCTGCATCGTCACCGATTTCCGAATGCCTGGGATGGATGGCCTGGCACTGCTGGCGGCGCTGCGGGACCGCGCGGTGCAGATGCCGGTGGTGCTGGTCACCGGGCACGCTGACGTGAAGCTCGCGGTGCGGGCGATGAAGGCGGGAATCGTCGATCTGGTCGAAAAGCCATACAGCGCCCCCGCGCTGCTGGCGGTGGTGGAGGATGCGCTGCTGCGCGACTCCGCACGCCCAATAGTATCCGACGCGGCGGGGCTTCGCGTGGACGCGCTGTCGCCGCGTGAGCGTCAAGTGCTGGTCGGACTGGTCGGCGGACAGTCCAACAAGGCGATGGGGCAGGCGCTGGGCATCAGCCCGCGTACGGTCGAAATCCACCGGGCGCACGTGATGGAGAAGCTCGGCTGCCGCAGCCTGGCCGAGGCGGTCCGGACCGGCCTTGCCGCTGGTCTGGAGATGGAGGCGTTCACCGGGCCGGACATCCAGGGCGACGGCCAGGCGGCCGGTCCGCAAGTCTAGCTTCCGCACGTTGCGGACAGAAGGACTGGGACACTTGCAGGAGCTATCCTGGTCGGCACTACCGGCACTGTAGCGGTGGTGGCCTCGGAGCAAGTATCGCCGGTGGCGGTGTTGTCGGCGGAATGGCTGACGTCGCCATCAGTAGTGGAATGGACACCGCATTGGATAACCCAGTGACGACTGAACCCTTATCGATACGTCAGGCGGTTCGCCGCAACCATCAAGTTTGCTACAGAATCCTGATGACGGCGGATTCAAGTTCCGGAGCGAACACCCTCTCCTGTCCGGCAGGTCTAGGATGGCGGGATGGCATTGTCGCGACGAAAGCTTTCGGTGTTTGATCGATCGGTGATCGAGGTTCGGCTCCGTGACGGTTGGGGCATTCGGGCGATTGCGCGTGGCCTCGATCGCTCGCCGGGCATGGTGTCGGACGAGGTCAGGCGCCATGGCGGTGCTGGCGCCTACCAAGCGCAAGTGGCGGCGGCGCAGGCGGAGGCGGACCAGCTTCTGACCGGCCGGCGGGCCATTCTGGCGTATGACGGCGACCTGTTCGCCCGCGTGGCTGGCCTTTTGCGGCTCGGTTGGTCGCCCGAGCAGGTATCGGGAAGGCGCCAGCGGATGCAGGCGGGTTTGGAGCGGCCATCTGGCCTGTCGGTGTCGCGCGAAGCGATCTACACGGCGATCTATGCCTTGCCGCGCGGCGAGCCGCGCCGCGAACCGATCTCGTGCCTGCGGCAAGGCAAGCCGACGCGGGGCCGCAAGCCGAAGGGCGCGGAGCGTCGCGGCAAGCTGTGTAACATGGCCAACATCAAGGAACGGCCCGGGGAGATCGAGGGCCGGCTGGTGCCTGGCCACTGGGAAGGAGACATCGTCCTGGGCGCTGGCGGGGCGAGCGCGATCGGCACGCTTGTCGAGCGGACGACCCGCTTCGTGGTGCTGGTGCGCATGCCCACGCGCAAGGCCGACGTGATGGCCAGTGCCTTTGCCGGCGCGCTGGGCGCCATCCCTCCAACCTTGCGCAAGACCCTGACCTACGGCCAAGGCAAGGAAATGGCGCAGCACAGGAGCCTGGCGCTCAGCACCGGGATGCGGATCTTCTTCGCCGACCCACACGCGCCCTGGCAGCGTGGCTCGAACGAAAACACCAATGGCCTGTTGCGCCAGTATTTCCCGAAAGGCATCTCGCTGTCCGGCTTCGATCAGGACGACCTCGACACCGTCGCCG
>JAYTQW010000108.1:0-7261 GCA_043746535.1 Rhodospirillales bacterium | reverse complement strand
GCCGCTGCCGGGCGAGGACGGCCACCTGCGCCCGCTGCGCCAGGGCATCGGCTTCATCACCGCGCGCCCGATCCTGGCCGGCAACGCCGTGGCGATCCTGCACGACGGCGACGAGGCCTACCCGCAGATGCTGGCGGCGATCGCCGGCGCGCGCGGCAGCATCGGCCTGTCCAGCTACATCATGCGCGCCGACGCCATCGGCACGCGCTTCGTGGAGGCTCTGCGCGCGGCGCAGGATCGCGGCGTCGCCGTGCGGGTCATCGTCGATGGCGTCGGCAGCGGCTGGATCATCTCGCCGGCCTACAGGCAGCTCAGCCGGGCCGGGCTGCCGGTGCGCCGCTTCATGCATTCGCCGATGCCGTGGCGGATGCCGTTCCTCAACCTGCGCACGCACAAGAAGATCCTGGTGGTCGACGGCACCATCGGCTTCACCGGCGGCATCAACATCGCCGACCAGAACGTGCTGGCGACGCATCCGCGCAATCCGGTGCAGGACACCCATTTCAGCCTGCGTGGCCCGGCGGTGGGCCAGTTGGTCGAGGCGTTCGCGCGCGACTGGTCGTTCCTGACCGATGAGGAGCTGGACGGCCCCGCTTGGTTCCCGGCACCTGATTCCACTGGCGGTGCAGCGGGCGGCGCCGCCGCGCGCGTGGTGACCGCCGGACCGGACCGGGATCTGGAGAAGGTCGAGTTCGCGGTGTTGCAGGCGATAGCCTGCGCCCGCGACAGCATCCGGCTGATGACGCCGTATTTCCTGCCCGACCAGCAACTGATCACCGCGCTGTCGCTGGCGGCGATGCGCGGGGTGGCGGTGGAGGTCATCCTGCCGGAGCGCAGCGATCACCGGCTGGTCGACTGGGCGGCGCGCGCCAATATCGGCCCGCTGCTGCATGACAAGGCCCGCGCCTGGCGCAGCCCGCCGCCGTTCCGCCATTCCAAGGTGATGGTGGTGGACGCCGAGTGGTGCCTGATCGGCAGCAGCAACTGGGACATGCGCAGCTTCCGCCTGAACTTCGAGCTGTGCGTCGAGGTCTATGACCGCACCCTCGCCGCCGAGCTGGAGGCGCTGATGGCGCGCAACCAGGGCCGCCCGCTGGAGGCTGCGGAACTGGACGCCCGCAGCCTGCCGCAACGGCTACGCGACGCGGGCGTGCGGCTGCTGCTGCCGTACCTCTGAGGGCCGCAACAGCCGCAGCATGATGGGGTGATGGTCGGAGGTGCCGCGCGACAGCACCTCCGCGCCAGCGCAGACCAGACCACGGATGAGGCAGCGGTCGAGCCGCAGCGGCACCAGCTCGCTCATGCGGTGGGTGTGCCGGCGCAGGCCCACGTCGCGGAAGCCGGGCAGCAGCGTCGGCCCGACCAGGTTGTAGTCGCCGACCACCGCCGCATGGGCCGGCAGCCGGCGGGCGATGTGGCGCAACTGGCGGCGGTTGAGCAGTTGCCCATGCGACAGATGCACGTTGGCGACGGTGAACGGACCGAGGTCGACCACCTGGCAGATGCGGTGGACCACCGCCCCGGACGGCAGCGCGAACACGTCGGGCGCGCGCGCCGGCGGCTGCGGCAGCCACAACCCCAGCCCATGCACGCGACCGGGCATCGGCGCGCGGTAGAAATTGCCGCCGACGAGACGGGGCAGCGCCTCGAACGCGTGCGTCACCTCCTGCATCAGCAACAGGTCGGGACGCAGGCGTTCGATCAGCCGCGCCACCTCGGCCAGTTCGGCGCCGTCGCGGTGCAGCAGGTTCCAGCTAATCAGCCTCATGCCGGCAAGGTAGCCGCGAAGCGCAGCCGCACATAGTCGGCCGTCCACACGCCGGCCTCGTCGCGCAGGACGTGGGCCAGCAGCCGCACCGCCTCGTCCAGCGCCGGCGCGCGCCCGGCCTGCGGCAGCGCGGTCAGGAACGGGTCGCCGAACGTGGCCAGCCAGCCGCGCATGTCGGTCGGCAGCACGGTCGGGCGCGTCACCGCCTCGATCCGCTCGACCACGAAGCCCGCCGCCTCCAGCAGCGACCGGTAGGCGGCGGGCGAGGGGAAGTACCACGGGCTGTGCGCGGCGCCGTCCAGGCCGCGCCGGTCCAGCGTGGCGATCAGCGCGGTGTGGATGCTGGCGACGTTGCCGTGGCCGCCCATCTCGCCCACGAACCGCCCGCCCGGCGCCAGCGCGCGGCGGACCCCCGCGATCACCTCGGCGGGGCGGCGCATCCAGTGCAGCGCCGCGTTGCTGAACACCGCGTCGAACTCGCCGGAGAAGGGCAGGGCGTGGCCGTCGGCCACCACCGCCTCCAGCCCCAGCGCCCGTGCCGCCGCGACCAGCTCGGCCGAACTGTCCGCGCCGACCACGCTGGCTCCCGCCGCGACCAGCCGCCGGGTCAGCGCGCCGTCGCCGCAGCCGAGGTCGAGGATGCGCTCGCCCGGCCGTGGCGCCAGCAGATCGAACACCGGCCCGGCCAGGTCGGCGACGAAGCGGGCATTGCGGGCGTAGGTTTCAGCGGACCAGGTCTGGGCTTCCAAGGCGATCTCCTCATTGGCGACAGGGCTGTTCTACCAGCGCCGGGCTGCTTGACCGACCCGAAAACGTGATGATATGTGCAGTATGCAATTGCGAAGCGGTCGCAATTAAGTCGCTGCTTTGATCGTCTGTGGAGGTTTTATGCGGGCTCATCTGGACTGGCGTTCGTCGCTGCTGGCCGTTGGCATTGCCTTGTCGGCGGCCCCGGCCTGGGCCGCGTCGCCGCCCGCGCTGATCCTCTACAGCGCGCAGCACGAGCAGATGGTCGACATGCTGGCGGCGGGGTTCACCAAGGCGACCGGCATCGCGGTGCAGGTGCATTCGGGCGACGCGCCGGAGATCGCCAGCCAGTTGGCCCAGGAGGGCGATGCCTCGCCAGCCGACATCTATTTCACCGAGAACTCGCCTGAACTGACGCTGCTGGACGAGAAGGGGCTGCTGGCGCCGGTGGCGGCGGCGACGCTGGCGCAGACGCATGGCGACAAGAACGCCGCCACCGGCAACTGGGTCGGCGTGCTGGCGCGTGAGAACGTGCTGGCGTTCAATCCCGCCATGATCGCGGCAAATCAGATGCCCGCCTCGCTGTTCGACCTCGCCCGTCCGCAATGGCGCGGGAAGATCGCCATCGCGCCGACCGACGCCGACTTCCTGCCGCTGATCGGCGCCGTCACCGCTGTGGCCGGCCGTCCGGCCGCGTTGGCGTGGCTGCAAGGCCTGCGCGCCAACGCCCAGGTGTTCGACGACGACGAGGGCGTGGCGCTGGCGGTCGAGCGCGGCAGCGCCGCCGTGGGCGTCGTCAACAGCTACTACTGGGCGCGGATGCGCACGGAGGCGGGCGCCGGCAAGGCGAAGAGCCAGATCTACCATTTTGCCGGCGGCGATGTCGGCGGCCTGATCGATGTCAGCGGTGCTGCGGTGCTGAAATCGTCGCGGAACCAGGAGGCCGGCCAGCGTTTCCTGGCCTATCTGGTCAGCAGGCCGGTGCAGGAGATGCTGGCGGCGGGCGAGATCGACTTCGAGTACCCGCTGGCGCCCGGCGTGGCCGCCAACCCGTTGCTGAAGCCGATGGCGCAGTTGCAGCCTCCGGCGATCAGCATGGCGCAGATCGGCGACGATGCCGACGCGGCGCGGTTGCTGCGCGAGGCGGGCCTGCTCTAATGGCGCAGGCGGACGCCGCCATGCTCGGCGCCCGCCGCGCGGCGCGGGCCGGGCGGCGGCGATCCCCGGCCGCCCTGCTGGCGGCGGCGGCGGCGGCGGTGGTCCTGGTGTTGCTCCCGCTGGCCTACACGCTGTCGCAGGCAATGCGGGTGCGCCCCGCCGATGCGGTCGCCCTGCTGTTCCGCCCACTGGTCGGCGAGTTGCTGTTCAACACGCTGACGCTGGTGCTGGCGACCACGCTGCTGACCGCGCTGGTCGGCACGGCGGCGGCGTGGTTCATCGAGCGGACCACATTGCCGGGCCGCCGCGTCTGGGCGGTGCTGGCGGCGGTGCCGTTCGCCATCCCGGCCTTCGTCACCAGCTACGCCTGGGTCTCGCTCAGCCCCGCGTTGCAGGATTTCGGCGGCGCGCTGCTGGTGGTGACGTGTTCGTATTTCCCGCTGGTCTATCTGCCGGTCGCCGCCGCGTTGCGCGGCATGGACCCGGCGCTGGAGGAGGTCGCGCGGGCGCTCGGCGAGAGCGTGTGGGGCGTGTTCCGGCGCGTGGTGCTGCCGCAACTGCGCCCGGCGCTGCTGGGCGGCATGTTGCTGGTGGCGCTCAACACGCTGGTCGAGTTCGGCGCCTTCGCGCTGCTGCGGTTCCGCACCTTCACCACGCAGATCTACGCGCAGTACCGCACCGGGCTGGACGGGCCGGACAGTTCGCTGCTGGCGGTGATCCTGATCGTGCTGTGCCTGCTGTGCCTGTTGCTGGAGCGTCTGGCGCGCGGGCGGCGGCGCTACGCCCGGCTCGGACGTGGCGCGATGCGACGGGCGGCGCCGTATTCGCTCGGCTGGGCGCGCTGGCCGGTGTTCGCCGGCTTCGTGGCGCTGGCGGCGGTGACGCTGGGCGTGCCGCTGGCGACGCTGGCCTACTGGACGACGCGCCATGCCGCAGCCGCCACCTCGCCGGTCGCTGCCTCCGCCGCATCGCTGGCCAGCGCCACGTGGTCGTCGCTGGGCTTGGGTCTGGCCGGCGCTGGGGCCACCTTGGTGTTGGCGCTGCCGCTCGGCTTCCTGGCGACACGGTATGAGGGGCGGGTGATCACCATGATGGAGCGGGCGGCCTATCTGGCGCAGGGCGTGCCCGGCATCGTCGTGGCGCTGGCGCTGATCGCGCTGACCGTGCGCGGCCTGCGGCCGCTGTACCAGAGTTCCGGGCTGCTGATCCTCGCCTATGCGACCCTGTTCCTGCCGCTGGCGCTGGTCAGCGTCCGCGCCGCCCTGGCGCAGGTGCAGCCGGGCCAGGAGGAGGCGGGGCGCACGCTCGGCCTCGGCTGGTTCGCCGTCCTGCGCCGGATCATCCTGCCGCTGGCCGGCCCCGGCCTGGGTGCGGCGCTGGCGATGGTGTTCCTGTCGGTGGTGACCGAGTTGACCGCCACGCTGCTGTTGGCGCCCATCGGCACGCGCACGCTGGCGACGCAGGTGTGGTCGAACACCTCGGCGCTGGCGTTTGCGGCGGCGGCGCCGTTCGCCGCCATGATGGCGCTGATCTCGTTGCTGTCGACCTGGCTGCTGGCGCGGCGTTTCGGCGCCGCCGGCGTGTTCGTCTCGCACCGATGAACCAGATCGTCATCGCCGGCCTGGGCAAGTCGTTCGACCACAGGCCGGTGCTGGCGGGCATCGACCTCGCCATCGCCTCGGGCGATCTGGTCGCCATCCTGGGTCCGTCCGGCAGCGGCAAGACTACGCTGCTGCGGCTGATCTGCGGGTTCGAGCGCGCCGATCGCGGCACCATCGACGTGGCCGGCCGCCGCGTCGCCGGACCTGGCCTGCACCTGCCCCCGGAACGGCGGCATATCGGCTACGTGGCGCAGGAGGGCGGGCTGTTCCCGCATCTGTCGGTCGCCGACAACATCCTGTTCGGCCTGCCGCGCGCCCGCCGCCACGACCGCCGCAGCGCCTGCGAATTGCTCGAACTGGTCGGGCTGCCGGCCGCCTATGGCGCGCGCGGTCCCAGCGAGCTGTCGGGCGGCGAGCAGCAACGGGTGGCCCTGGCCCGGGCGCTGGCGCCGGCGCCGACGCTGGTGCTGCTGGACGAGCCGTTCTCCGCGCTGGACGCCGCCTTGCGCGCCGAGACGCGCGCGGCGGTGCTGGCCGCCCTTGCCGCCGCCCGCGCCACCGCCCTGCTCGTCACCCACGACCAGTCGGAGGCGCTGTCGATGAGCCAGCGCGTGGCCGTGCTGCGGGCCGGCACGCTGGTGCAGGTGGCGCAGCCGGAGACGCTGTACCGCCGCCCGGTCGACGCCGAACTGGCCCGCTTCGTGGGCGAGGCGGTGGTGTTGCCCGGCGTGGCCCACGCCGGCCGCGTGCAATGCGCGCTGGGCGACCTCGCGCTGCTGAACCTGTGCGAGCCGGGCACCCTGGTCGACGTGCTGGTGCGTCCGGAGCAGATCGTCCTGACCACGATGGAGAGTGGCGCGCTGCCGGCGCGGGTCGGCGCCGTCACCTATTACGGCCATGACGCCAGCGTGGAACTGCGGCTGGAGCACGACGCCACCACGCCGGTGCTGGTCGCGCGGGTGGCCGGCTACCGCTGCCCGCAGCCGGGCGCCCTGGTCGGCGTCGCCGTGGACGGCGCGGTGATGGCCTACCTGCGCTGACCGCCAGTGCGCAGCCGGAGGGCCTTCCGGGGTGATGCCGCGCTGACCGCGAAGAAATAGCCGCCGCCGCGTATCGCCTGGATCGAACAACGGCCTGTCCCCGTGGCTGCGAGCTTGCGGCGCAGGCCCAGCACGATCTGGTCGATGGCGCGGTCCTGCGCGATCCACCGGCGCGCCAACGCCATCTCCGAGATCATGGTTCGCGCCACCGGCTGGCCCGGCATGGCAAGCAGCAGGCCGAGCACGGCGCATTCGGACGGCGTGAGCGCCGTCCCGCCAGCCGGACCGCGCATGGCCAAGTGCCGCAGGTCAAACCGGCAGTCGCCCAGCCGGATGTCCGGCGCTGGCACGTTTGCTTTAAAATCAATGTCCTCCGGCGATGCGCGGCGACGCACCGCACGGAGCCGGGCGGCCAGCTCACGCAGCCGCACCGGATGGGTCATGCAGTCATCCGCGCCAAGCTCCAGCACGGCCTCGCATTCCGATGCCTGCTCGGCGCCGAGCAGCACCACGATGCCGCAGTCGCCTTGGCCGGCCAGCCAGCCCAGCACCGCCCGCGCGTGGCTGTTCGGCGCCGCGAGATCGAGCAGGACCAGATCGGGCGCGAAATCCCGCTTCGCCACGGCCACGCCCTCCGGCGTCGGCAGCCACGCCGCCTGCATCCCGGCACTCTCCAAGGCGGCCAGGATGGGGCCAGCCGGTCCGGCCTCGGTGCCGATCGCCAGCACGCGCATCCGGCGCAGCACGGCGCGCGTCGGGCCGGTCGCCGGTGGCGTCTGGTTTGCTGCCCCGTTCTTCGATGCCATCCGGCACGCCCCCACAGGGCGCCTTCGGTCGTGAGGACCACGCCGCCCACATTGGCTACGGGCCAGCCCGCTGGCTGGATGCGGGCGCCGGTGGTCAGTCCTCGTTCAGGCGGCGGCGCAGCGCCGCATGGACCGCCGCCC
>JAYTQW010000107.1:0-10754 GCA_043746535.1 Rhodospirillales bacterium | reverse complement strand
CCCCCCGGCCGCGCGCCGGGCTGTCGTACCTGCAGGCGTTGCCGTTGTTCGCCATCATGGCGGTGTTCCTGCTGGTGCCGGTGGCGACCATCGTGGTCGTCAGCTTCTGGGACTCCAGCGACTTCGCGCCGATTCCGGCGTTCATCCTCGACAACTACCGCGACGTGCTGTTCTCGGCGACGACCTGGACGGTGTATGTCCAGACCATCCGCTACGCCGTGACCGTGTGGGCGCTGACGCTCGGCATCGGCTTCACGGTCGCCTACTTCCTGGCCTTTCACGTGCGCACGACGCTTTGGCAGATGACGCTGTTCCAGCTCTGCGCGATCCCGTTCCTGACCAGCAACATCATCCGCATGATCTCGTGGATTCCCACACTGGGCCGCAACGGGCTGGTAAACCAGGCGCTGATGGGCCTGGGACTGGTGCGCCAACCGTTGGAGTTCCTGCTCTACTCGGACTTCTCGATCGTCCTCACCTTCGTGCACCTGTTCACGCTGTTCATGGTGGTGCCGATCTTCAACACCATGACGCGCATCGACCGCAGCCTGATCGAGGCGGCGCGCGACGCCGGGGCGGGCAGTTGGAACGTGCTGCGCTGCGTGGTGGTGCCGCTGTCGCTGCCCGGCATCGCCATCGGCACCATCTTCGTGGTGACGCTGGTGATGGGCGATTTCGTCACCGTGCAGATGATGGGCGGCGGCCAGCGCGCCTCGGTCGGCGTGCTGATGAAGAACGAGATGAGCCTGCTGCAATACCCGCTCGCCGCCGCGTATGCCGTGGTGCTGCTGGCCGTCGTGCTGATGATGGTCTGGGCGATCCTGCGCGTGGTCGACATCCGCAAGGAGCTGTGAGGCATGGACCGGCGCGGCTTCAGGCACTGGCTGCTGGTGGCGTTCTTCGCGGCGTTCGTGGCGTTCCTGTATGGGCCGACCGTCACCATCGTGATCCTGTCGTTCCAGGGGCCGGGCGGCGGCCTCACCTTCCCGATGCGCGGCTTCTCCGGCCACTGGTTCGCCAACCTGTTCCAGAAGCAGATGGTCGGCGACTTCGCAGGCTCGCTGTCCCGCTCGGTCATGCTCGGCCTGATGGTGATGGTGGTGTCCGTCGTCGTGGCGCTGCTGGCCGGGCTGGCGTTCCGGCGGCGGTTCTTCGGCTCCACCGTGCTGTTCTACATTGTCGTCGCCAGCCTGATCGTGCCCTCGGTGCTGATCTCGCTCGGCATCGGCCTGATGTTCAGCATCATGGATTGGCAGCCGGCCTGGTACAGCTCGGCGATGGGCGCGCACCTGACCTGGACGCTGCCGTTCGGCGTGCTGATCATGCTGGCGGTGTTCAACCGCTTCGACAAATCCTACGAGGAGGCGGCACGCGACCTCGGCGCCACATCCTGGCAGACGTTCCGCTTCGTGGTGCTGCCGCTGATCCTGCCCAGCCTGGTCGGCGTGGCGTTGTTCGGCTTCACCCTGTCCTACGACGAGTTCGCCCGCACCCTGATGGCCAACGGCCCGCTCAACACGCTGCCGCTGGAGATCTTCGGGATGACCACCAACGTCACCACGCCGGTGCTGTACGCGCTGGGCACGGCGACAACCGGGCTGAGCTTCGTGGTGATCCTGTCGGCGCTGGGCTTCGTGCTGTTGATGCGGCGGCGGCGGGTGGCGTAAGATGGGGATTTATACTGGATGGGGTTGGTGGGAACGGTTGGAACAAAGAGAAAGTTGCTTAGATCAAATACGGAGTTTCAGGATGGCAAGCATTGCAGTCGAAATTTGAGAGCCGCCAAACCAGAGCTCTGATCACTAGCCTCTAAGGAAGCTGGGCGGTACGTTGAGGTTGTGGCGGAGGAGATTTACATTCGCTTGGTCACTGGAGATTGTCCACCCGCATAGGTGTGGTCTCAGCGGATTAAAGATGCGCACATGCCAATAATTCGCTAAGTGTGCGTTGCTATTACAACAATAGTATCAAGTGGATAATCATAATCCTTATTATTGTAAACGACACGCTTAAATACAATGTTCTGCAAAAGAAAAATACCTCCCTGTGCAGTCTGGAAGCGTCATTCACTCCGTAAATGCGGATTTCATACTTTGCCTCGATCATCAGCCAAAGAAGCCAGCATAAAGTAAATTCTAGTATGATTTCGATAAATTCAAGAATTTTGCTGTGTGATCTGCTAGCCGCATATTGAAGTACAGCTAGAAATGCTATCCATTGGAGCAACCTAAATAGTCTATCGGTAGCGCTCCAGGCCTGATTAAACCGAGCCGATTTTTCTGTGCTGTGCGTAAAGCCTAACTTAATGGGGAAGCGCATAAGATCGGACCATTGCATATCGCCAATATGTCTGCAATCCTTTAAAATCAAAACTGTTAGTATTTGCTAAAAATATATAAATTTTTGCACTACTTGACTCCAGCCATAGACAGCTTGGAGTTCAAGGTCAGTGAAGCAAGCGTAAGTTATTCCCAACTCGGCACCCTACAGCGGTTAAGTTTTGGTTCTTACACTAGCTGGCCCAAGCCTGCCGTGACCTTGCTCGACACATCTGCTTCCGCCACACCACGCCAATGAGTGTCCTCGAACGCCGGCTCACCCGCGAGACCTCGTACGGCCTGACCAGCAAGCTGTGGCAGATCAGTTGGCTCTACGTGCTGCTGCTCTGCACGCTGGCGGCGGTCGGCTACGTGGCGCTCTACTCGGCCGGCGGCGGCTCGCCGGAACCCTATGCCACGCGCCATATCCTGCGGTTCGCGTTCGGGCTGGCGCTGATGCTGGGGATTGCGGTGGTGGACATCCGGCTGATCGCCCGGCTGGCCTGGCCGGCCTACTTCCTGGGTGTCGGCCTGCTGCTGCTGGTCATGCGCATGGGCCATGTCGGCAAGGGCGCGCAGCGCTGGATCAACCTTGGCGGGATGCAGTGGCAACCCAGCGAGTTCATGAAGGTGGCACTGGTGCTGGCGCTCGCCGCCTGGTTCCACCGCGCGTCATGGGAGCGGGTGGGCAATCCGCTGTTCCTGATTCCGCCAGCGCTGGCGATCCTGGTGCCGGTCGGCCTGATCCTGAAGGAGCCGAACCTTGGCACCGCCGTGATCCTCGGCGTCGTCGGCTTCGCGGTCTGCCTCGCCGCCGGCGTGCGCTGGTGGAAGGTGCTGCTGCTGGTGGCCGTGGTCGGGCTGGTGGTGCCGGTCGCCTACGCCAACCTGCACGGCTACCAGCGCCAGCGCATCACCACCTTCCTGAACCCCGACAGCGATCCGCTGGGGGCGGGCTACAACATCATCCAGAGCAAGATCGCGCTCGGCTCCGGCGGGCTGTGGGGCAAGGGCTTCCTGCAAGGCAGCCAGGGCAACCTCAGCTTCCTGCCGGAAAAGCAGACCGACTTCATCTTCACCGTCTTGGCGGAGGAGTTCGGGCTGGTGGGCGGACTGGCGGTGCTGTTCCTGCTGGCGCTGATCGTGCTGGGCGGCATGGCGATCGCGCTGCGCTGCCGCAACCAGTTCGGGCGGTTGCTGGCGCTGGGCATCGCCACGAACTTCTTCATGTACGTGGTGGTCAACATCGCCATGGTGATGGGCGCCATCCCGGTCGGCGGCGTGCCGCTGCCGCTGGTCTCGCATGGCGGCTCGGCGATGGTCATGGTGATGATCGGGTTCGGCCTGCTGATGTCGGCCCATGTCCATCGCGACGTGGCGTTCAGCGAGGACCATGACCCAGCCTGAACGGCCTATCTGAGCGGCCTATGTCGCAATGGGCAGGCTTGCCTTGAACACGGTCCCTTGCGGCCCGGTCTGCATCAAGACGAGGTCGCCGGACTGGGCGCGCAGCAACTCGCGGGCGATGGCCAGGCCGAAGCCGGTCGGTGGGCCTGGGGGTTCCTGGCCGGGATCGGCCACCGGCCCGAATGCGGCGGCGGCAACGTGGTCCGGCAGGCCGGGGCCGTCGTCGGCCAGCGACAGCGCAAGCTCGTGGCCCTGGCTGACGTTGGTGACGACCACCTGTGCGGCACCTGCCTCGCTGGCATTGCGCAGCAACTCGAACAGCGCCGTGACCACGCCCGCCTGGTTGGCCATGACCTGCACGCTGGCCTCGACGTGCACGGCCACTTGCAGGCGCGGGCGGAGCGGCCCCGCCTGCGCCGCCACCTGGTCCGCCGCCTGGTCCGCCGCCTGGGCCAGCGCATCGCAGACCGGGAAACGGGCACGCGGCGGCGGCGGCGCATTCTCGCGCAGGAAGTTGAAGCCGTGCCGCAGCAGTTCGGTCGAGCGGTCCAGCGCCCGCACGATGATCTCGCCCGACCGGCTCAGCGAGGGGTCGGCCTTCATCTGCACCCGCTCCGCCGCCAGCATCGCCGGTGAGAGCAGGCCGCGCAGGTCGTGCGAGAGCCGCGCGGCACCGACGCTCGCGGCGGTCGACCGGGCCAGGCGCCACTCGGCGTCGCGCAGGCCGAGTCGGATGGAGGCAAGCTCGCCGTCGCCGGGATGCAGCCGGGCATTGCCGGCCAGAGGGTGGCGGCGCGACGCATCGATGCCCCGTGCCGCGCGGTTGAGCGGCACGCCGATCAGCAGCCTCCCGCCCAGGCTGGCCAGTACGGCGCCGAGCAGGCCCGCCTGGGCCGCGCGCGCCAATCCGTCGCCCATGAGCCAGAGGTAGCCCGCCACCGGCAGGCCGGCCATGATGGCCAGGGCCGCCAGACGCAGACCCAGCAGGTTTGCTCCGAACGGTTGGGCGAAGGATTGGCGCGATTGCATGACGGCGCGAAAATGAACGCCTTGCGCGACTATGGCAACAGCGTCAACAGCTTTGCCAAACGCCGCGTCCCGGACGCGAACAGGCGGGCGGTGTAGGCCGAGCCGGCGGCGCGTTTGGCGGCCTCGGCGCGGGTGGGATACGGCAGGATCAGGTTGGCCATGGCCGGCAGGCGGATGCCCTGGTCTATTGCCAGCACCCACGCGCCGATGCTCTCGCCGGCATGGCTGGCGACGATGCCCGCGCCCAGGATGCGTCCGCGCCGGCCGATCACCAGCTTGACCAGTCCCGCCGTGCGCCGCTCGGTCTGGGCACGGTCGTTCTCGGCCAGCGGCCAGCGCAGCACCTCCACCGGGTGCCCGGCGGCCCGCGCCTCGGCCTCGGTCAGCCCGACCTGGGCCAGTTCGGGATCGGTGTAGATGGCACGGGGCAGGGCGGCCATGCGCACCCTCGCCGGCAGCCGGAACAACGCCCGGCGGATCACCACGCCCGCGTGATGGCTGGCGAGATGGGTGAGGTAGCGTGGGCCGATGCCGAGCGGGTCGGCGATGTCGCCCACCGCGTATACAAGCCGGTTCGATACGCTGCGCAGGCCCAGGTCGGTGACCACGCCGCGCGCGCTGGCGGTGACGCCGCCCGCCTCCAGCCGCAGCGCGTCCAGGTTTGCGGTGCGGCCCACAGCCACCAGCAGATGGCTGCCCGCGATGCGCCTGCCGTCGTCCAGGACCAGCGCCGGTCCCGGCTCCACCCGTTCGACCGCCACGCCCTCGATGACGCCGACGCCAGCCTCGCGCAGGGCGGCGCGCAGCACGTCGGCCAGCTCCGGGTCCTCGCGGCCAAGCAGCCGGCCGCGCTCGACCAGGGTGACGCGGCAGCCGAGGCCGGCATGGGCCTGCGCCATCTCGACGCCGATGGCGCCGCCGCCGAGGATCAGCAGGTGGTCCGGCCGCGCCGGCAGGTCGAACAGGCCGGCATGCGTCACGAAGCCGCTGGCGGCGAGGCCGGGGATGTCCGGCACGGTGGCGCGGCTGCCGGCGGCGATGACGATGCGCCGGGCACGGATCGGCGTGCTGGCGCCATCGCCGGCCACCACCTCCAGCCGGTCCGGCCCGGTGAAGCGGGCGGTGCCGGCCAGCACGGTGGCGCCGAGTGCGGTGAAGCGCGCAGCACTGTCCGCCGGCTCCAGCGTGGCGATCACGTCGTGGACGTGGCGCTGCGCCGCCGCCCAATCGATCGCCGGCTCGCCCAGCCGCACGCCGAGGCGCCCGGCACGCCGCGCGTCGCTGGCGGCATGGGCGGCGGCCAGCAACGCCTTGCTGGGCACGCAACCGACGTTGAGGCAGTCGCCGCCCATGCGCCCGCGCTCGATCAGCGCCACGCGCAGGCCGAGCTGCGCGGCGATGGCGGTGACCGACAGGCCGGCGGCGCCCGCGCCGATCACCGCAAGGTCGAACTCGCGTGTTTCGGTCAAGCGGGGCGCAGCCGCCGCCACAGCACCGGCAGCAGCGCCAGCGCCGCCAGCCCCAGGATCGGCAGCAGCACCGGGGCCGACAGCAGCAGCGACAGGTCGGGCCTGCCGCCATGCGCCAGAACCTCGCCGGCGCCGGCGCCGATGCCGGCCAGCACGACCGTCGCCGGCACGATGCCGAGCACGGTCGCCACCGCATACGGCAGCAACCGCATCCCGAGCAGGGCGGGAGCCAGGTTGGTCAACCAGAACGGCACCACCGGGATCAGCCGCAACGCCAGCAGCGCCCAGAAGCCATCGCGCTCCAGCGGCCCGCGCAGCCGCTCGATCAGCGGGCGGGCGCGGTTCGCCAGCGCGCCGCCCAGCGTGCCGCGCGCCAGCAGGAACAGCGCGACCGCGCCGACGCTGGCCGCCAGCACAGCCAGGACCGCGCCGACGACCGCGCCGAACAGCAGGCCGCCAGTCACCGTGAGCAGCCCGCCCGCTGGCAGCGACAGGCTGACGACGCCGGCGTACAACAGGAGGTAGGCGGCGCCCGAGACGACCGGCCTGCGCGCGATCCAGGTGTGCAGCCCGGCCGAATGCCGCGCCAGCGCCTGCCATGTCAACACGTCATGCAGCACGGCGCCCAGCGACACGGCCAGCACCGCCGCGATTCCGAGGGTCAGCCAGAGGGTTCGCCCACGCCGCATGCCCGGCCTGTAGCAGATCGGCGCAAGCGGGCGCAAAGCAACGCCCTAGATACCGGCCTGAATACCGGCGCTCCCATACCGGCATTGTTGACGCGCCCGCCCGCCCGACCCTATACACCGCCGCCTGTAGCGGACCCGGCGACGGGCGCCGTGTGCGGCCACGTTCGCCATCCTCGGCACGCGCGGGCGCCAGAGAACCCGGTTGGAGACTTGAAGTGAAGCGCACCTATCAGCCCTCGAAGATCGTCCGCAAGCGCCGCCACGGCTTCCGCGCGCGGATGGAGACGGTCGGCGGCCGCAAGGTCCTGTCGAACCGCCGCGCCAAGGGCCGCAAGAAGCTGTCCGCCTAAGCTCGGGTCCCATATCATGGCGCTGACCCCGCGGCGCCTGAAGCGGCGGCCGGAGTTCCTGCGCGTGGCCGCGCGTGGCCGCAAGGCCGCCGTGCATGGCCTGGTGTTGCAGGCGTTGGCGCGCGACGACACCGAGGCTGCGCGCATCGGCTTCACCGTGACCAAGAAGGTCGGCAACGCGGTGGTGCGCAACCGCACCCGCCGCCGGCTGAAGGAGGCCGCCCGCCTGTTGTTCGCCGAAGTTACCGTCGCCGGCACCGACCTGGTGGTGATCGGCCGCGACAGCACGCGGTCGCGCCCGTTCCTCGATCTGCAAGACGACCTACGCCGGGCGCTGGCGAAATGCGGCGTGACGTGACCCCCGCCGCCGCCGTCCTGTCCGCCGTCGTCGTGGCCTACCAATGGACGCTGCGCCCGGTGATCGGCTCCAACTGCCGTTTCGAGCCGAGCTGTAGCTGCTACGCGCTGGGCGCATTGCGGACGCATGGGGCCGTGCGTGGCAGCCTGCTGGCCGGCCGCCGCATCCTGCGCTGCAACCCCTGGTGCGCCGGCGGCGACGACCCGGTGCCGCCGGCACGCCCGCCCGCCGAGACGCCTCATTCCCTTCCTGACCGCCGGACACCCGCCTGATGGACCAAAAGAACCTGTTCCTCGCCATCGCCATCTCGGTGGCGATCCTGTTCGGCTTCCAGTTCCTGATGCCCAGGCCGGTGCATCCGGTGGCGCCGACGCCGACGGCCAGCGCACCGACGCCATCCGGCACCATCGGCGCCACCCCGCTCGATGCCGGCTCCGCGCCGGTGCCGCCGCCGCGCGAAGTGCCCCGTGTGAAGATCGCCGGCACGCGGGTCGAGGGCAGCGTCAGCCTGCTCGGCGCCCGCATCGACGACCTGGTGCTGCGCGACTATCGCGAGACGCTGGCCAAGGACAGCCCGCTGGTGCGCCTGCTGGAGCCGCGCGGCGACCCGCAGCCGTACTACGTGCAGTTCGGCTGGACCGCGCCGGCCGGCAGCACGGTCAAGCTGCCGGACAACAACACGCTGTGGACCGCGTCCGGCGACCCGTCGCTGACCACCGGCGGCAGGCTGCTGCTGTCGTGGGACAACGGCGCCGGCCAGGTGTTCCAGATCGCGCTGGGGCTGGACGAGTACTACATGTTCTCGGTCCAGCAGAGCGTGCGCAACAGCACCGACGCCGCCATCTCCGTCACCCCATGGTCGCGCATCCGCCGCGACTACACCCCGGTGGTGGCCGGCTACTACATCCTGCACGAGGGCCTGATCGGCGTGCTCGGCGCCGGCCATATCCTCGAGGAACAGAAATACGCCGTCGTGAAAACCGAGGGCGACAAGGACGGCGGGCTGTCCTTCACCGCCACCGGGCCGGGCGGCTGGGCCGGCGTCACCGACAAGTACTGGCTGACCGCGATCGTGCCCGACCAGGGCGCGCCGTCGGTGGCCGAGTTCACCCACACGCTGAACCCGGCGGACGGCTACCAGGTCGCGTTCCGCGCCGCCGAGCCGGAGGTGGTTGCCCCGCATGGCGACGCGATGCTGGCCTCGCACCTGTTCGCGGGCGCCAAGGAAGTGCACCTGCTCGACCGCTACGAGGCGCAACTGCACATCCCGGCGTTCTGGAAGGCGGTCGATTTCGGCTGGTTCTCGCTGATAACGCGGCCGTTCTTCTACGGCATCGACTGGCTGAACAGCAAGGTCGGCAACTTCGGCGTGGCCATCATGATGTTCACGTTGCTTATCAAGCTGCTGTTCTTCCCGCTGGCGAACTACTCTTATCGCTCCATGAGCAAGATGAAGCTGCTCGGCCCGAAGATGACGGCGTTGAAGGAACAGTACAAGGACGAGCCGCAGAAACTACAGGCGGCGACGATGGGGCTGTACAAGTCGGAGAAGGTGAACCCGGCCAGCGGCTGCCTGCCGATGCTGATCCAGATCCCGGTGTTCTTTTCGCTCTACAAGGTCATCTTCGTCACCATCGAGATGCGGCAGGCGCCGTTCTTCGGCTGGATCCACGACCTGTCAGCGGTCGACCCGACCAACGTGTTCAACCTGTTCGGACTGATCCCGTTCGACCCGGCGGCGAGCTTCCCATTGCTGCACCTGGGCCTGTGGCCGCTCATCATGGGCTTCACCATGTTCTTCCAGCAGAAGCTGAACCCGCCGCCGCCCGATCCGACCCAGGCCAAGCTGTTCCAGTTCATGCCGATCATCTTCACCTTCATGCTGGCCCGCTTCCCGGCCGGGCTGGTGATCTACTGGAGCTGGAACAACACCCTGACCATCGCCCAGCAGTGGTTCATCATGCGCCGCACCCGCCTGTCCAAGCCGAGCCTCGCCCGTGTCTGACGACGCGGCGACGGGCGATCCGGCCGAACTCGCGCGGCAGCGGGCGGCGTGGCTGGAAGCGGGCCGCCTGCTGTTCGCCGGCCCCTGCGACTTCTTCTTCGGCGCGCAAAAGCTGGACCAGTTGCCGCCGCCAGTCGGCTCCGAGGTGGCGTTCGCCGGCCGCTCCAACGTCGGCAAGTCGACGCTGGTCAACGCGCTGACCGGCCGCCGTGCCCTGGCCCGCGCATCGAGCACTCCCGGTCGGACCAAACAGCTCAACTTCTTCAACCTCGGCAACCGCCTGGCCCTGGTCGACATGCCCGGCTACGGCTACGCCCAGGCGGCGCGCGAGGTGAAGGAGGACTGGCAGGGGCTGATGTTCGAGTTCCTGCGCGGGCGTCCGACCCTGCGCCGGGTGATCCTGCTGCTGGACGGGCGCATCGAGGTGAAGGCATCCGACCTCGCGGTGATGGACCTGCTCGACCGCGCCGCCGTCACCTACCAACTGGTCATCACCAAGTCCGACGAGGTGCGCCCCCACGCACTGACCGCCAAGCAGGACGCAATCACCGCCCTGGCCCGCCGTCACGCCGCCGCCCATCCGGCCGTGCTGACCACCAGCAGCGAAACCGGGCTGGGCATCGACGACCTCCGCGCCACACTGGCGGAGTTGGCCGATCCGGTGACGGTGGTGGAATAGGACAAGCCGCTTGGGCAATGACCTTCCAGGAAGGGCAGGCAAGCGGTTCTTTTTTGCAAAAAAGAACCAAAAAACTCCCACTGATCAGGCGTGTGCGCACCGTTCAGGCGACGGCGTCGTACGTTTTTATAACGTAACGTTGTAGGCGTGCGTAGGCCTGCTCATGCTGGCCCTGCGTTGAAGATAAGCGGACGGCGCGCGCGTCGCCTGGGCGGTGGCCGCGAGGGCGTTGGCGGTTCCGGCGCCGGCGGCGCTGCCGCGCACGCCTGCGCAGCAGGCAGCGCCAGGGCGGGCGATGGCGGCGGGTCGGGCGATGGATCGGGCGGCGGGTCCGGTCGGTGGAACAGCGCCGGCGGGAAGCCCGGCCCGGCCTCGATGCCCAGCATGCGGCACAGCGGGCGCAGGATGCGCCCCGCCTGCGGGCTGGCCGCCAGCAAGGCCGCAAGCTCG
>JAYTQW010000106.1:0-3690 GCA_043746535.1 Rhodospirillales bacterium | reverse complement strand
TGGCGGAACCCGGTGGCATCCCTCCTCGGTCAGCAACCTGCTGGCCCGGGCCGAACGCCTTGGGCTGGCCGGCAATGCTCCCGCGCAGGCCGGGCCCGGGATCTGGCTTTGATGGCGACCTGATGGCATGGCGTCGCGTGTCGAGCGCCCGGTTGCGATAAGTCGTGCGCTCGCCGGTGCGCTTGTGCCCCCGGCACCGATAAAGCGACTTTCGCCTTGAAATGCGCCGAATACTGCCTTCCGCTTGCCCGCTGCCGGGTCCGTCCTCCAGCCAAGGTGAACCAAGCTTAAGCTTCTGTCCTGTTTCGGGACCACCTCAGCACGCCTCCATTACGGCGAGGAATGCATCCGCCTCGGCCCCAATGGCCTGGGCTAGAATTCGGCGGGCGCCGTTGCGAAGAACGGCCGTCAACGGATCTCGGCCGTATCGGGCTGACGGATGGGGAGCAGCAGCGCTACTGCTCGTTATAGCGTATCGGCTCCTTCGGGAGTTCCGGCAGGCCTCCATCCGTCTCGATACGCCGTCTTTCTCAATCCGCCATCGCCCAGGTTCAAGATAGCTGTCTACAGTAATGCGAACGGCGCTCCAGGCGAGCCAGTAGCACCGACGATCGGCAGTGGTGCGAAGACGTAAGCAAAAGAATGTCGCCCGGCTGCGGCGATGGGGTCGAGGTTCATGCCCTCGTGCAGATGGATGCCATGCTGCATGATGAGGTGCTGATGACAGGGATGAAATACCTCGGGGTCCACCGGCGGCACCACGTCCACCGAAAAGTTATCCGCTCCCACGACGCAGGGTTGCAACGTTGCCAGCCACTCCGCCGCCCGCAGGCCAAGTCCTGGGCAGCCGTCGTAGTAGGTGGCGGGGTCACTCAGGAACCGCGAGCCGTGACCGGTTCGCACCAGCACCGCATCTCCCGGCGTGATCGCGGTCGCGTCCATGCCCTGAAGTGCCAGGGCAGCTTGCAAATCCTCGGGCGTGATCTCCTCGCCGGGACCGAGCGGACGTCCCTTCTCGCTTTGCACGTCGATCAGAATGCCGCGGGTAAAGAAGATCGGCGCGTTCTCGATGCCAAGCCGCTTCAATCCGTATGCCGACCAGATCTCAGCCAGCGAGTTGCCGTTGTAGAACAACGTGGCGGCATGGTCGGAGGCATCCCCGACCTGCCGTCCGAGATGGCCCAGCGCGTCCATATGGGTGCCGATCTGGCCGATCTCCGTGGCCAAGAACTCGTCGTTCCAGACCGTCCGGCTGCGCCCGCCATGTGGCCCTCCGGTTGGACCGCCGGGCATCCGCAGGCCATAGATCCGGCCGGGCGCCAGCGGGATGCGCGCATCGTAGGGAAAGCCGAGACGCACGATCTCGCCGGTCCGCACTAGCGCCATTGCCTCCAGCACCTTGTGCGGCCCCATCAGGTTGCCGTTGCCGCGCTGGTCGCCCGCGCCCCAACGCGACGGATACCAGTGCTCGCCGAGCGCCGGACTGGGATCGGGGTCTTCGATGTCGTCGTGCTTAGCCATGGTCGGTGGCTCCGGGAGCGGTGTTTTCGATGATGGCGGGAGTGCCGGCCAGCACCTGCCCGGCATCCGCCTCGGTACCGAGGCGGACCCGCTGCCGCGCAGCCGTGACCGCAAGCCCCACCGCCAGGATCAACATGGCTCCGTTGAAAATCGGCTCCACGAAGAATGGTGCGCCGAGCTGGTTCAATCCGGCAACGGTCACAGACAGCACGGCAACCGCCAGCAAGGTGCCAAGCACGTTGACTCTCCCCGGCTTGACCGAGGTGGCGCCGAGCAGCGCCGCGGTAAACGCCGGCAGCAAATATTCCGGCCCGACCGAACTCTGCCCGACCTCAAGTTGCGACTGCAGCACGATGCCCGCCAGCGCTGCCAACACGCCCGCCGCGACGAATGCCGCGGTCACGTAGCGCCGCGCGGAGATGCCGTTCAACTCCGCCGTCCGCGGGCTGGCGCCGAGCACGTAGAGGTACCGCCCGGCTGGCAGGTACTCGAAGAACACAAACAACAATCCGCCGATCAGGGCCACATACAAAGCCGGCAGCGGAATGCCGGCCACCGCGCCGGAGATGGCAAGGAAGCTGTCGGGCAACGTGGCGACAACCTGCTGGCCGCCGGTGTACCACTCGTTGAAGCCATAGATCAGCGTGCCCATGCCGAGCGTCGCGATGAAGCTGTCGATGCCGACGAAGGTGACCAACAGGCCGTTGGCCAGGCCCACCCCGGCGCCCAGCAACAACACCAGTCCTGCGGCGGCTGGCCACGGCAGCCCATCGCCTTGCAATCCGATAACCAGCACCTGCGCGATACCCAGCATGAAGCCGACCGACAGATCGAAATGATTGGCCGTCATCGGCACGAATACGGCGAGCGCCAGCACCGCCTGTACGGATTTGTTGTTCACGATCGAGCGGAAGTTGAAGTAGGTGGGGAAGGTGTCCGGCTTCAGCGCCGAGAACACCACCAGCAGCATCACCAGCAGGATGAGCAAGCCCCAGGTCGAAACCAGATGCGACAGGTTCACCCTCCGGCGCGGCGTGGACGATGTGTCGGTCATGCCGGGTGCAGCTCCGCTTCGCCGGCCGCGAGTGCCATGAGGCGCGCCACCGTGACGTCGTGCCGTGGCATCGAGGCAACCAGTTGGCCGCGGCTGAACACCAGCGCGCGATGGGCGATCTTCTCGACTTCCTCGAAGTCCGAGGAGATCAGCAGCACCGCCATGCCGGCGCGCAATGCCTCGTTCAGGTCACGGTAGATTTCGGCCTTGGAGCCGACATCAACGCCGATGGTTGGCTCCTCCAGGATCAGCAGTCGGATGCGCGCCTCCATCCAGCGCGCGACCACCACCTTCTGCTGGTTGCCGCCGCTGAGCGTGATGATTGGGCGCGATGGGTCAGGGGGCCGCACCGAGAAACGGGCGAGCGCCTGCGATGCCGTCTGCAACTCGCGCTTTGGCGAAATCAGGGTGAACGGTGCGATGCCGCGGGCGACTGGGTTCAAATACAGGTTCTCGCGCACCGAAAGCATCGCCGCGATGCTTTCCTCGCCGCGCCGGCTGGAGACGAAGCCGATGCCCGCCGCCATGGCTGCCGCCGGCGTGGTCGGGGCGATTGCCTTGCCGTCAAGTTCCACGACGCCAGAACGGATCGGCACCGAGGCGAATAACGCGCGGCCCACGGCGTGGTGCCCGGCCCCGCGCAAGCCAACCAGCGCCAGGATCTCGCCGGGATAGAGTGCCAACGAGACCGGGCCGATCACCCCGGCGTCCTCATGCGGCACTATCACTTCGCGCAACGCCAGCAGCGGCTGCGAACTTGATGCCACGGCAGGGGTGGTGGTTTCCACGAGTTCGCGCCCAACGATCATCTGCACGAGTTCAGCTTGTGTCGTCTCACTGACCCGCGACGTCGAGATGCGCCGGCCGTCACGCAGCACAGTCACCCGGTCGGCGATGCGGAACACCTCGTCGAGCCGGTGGGTCACGTAGATGATGCCGATGCCGCCGGCCCGCAGACGGCGCAGCGTCGCCAGCAGCCGTTCGACGTCGGACGCCGGCAGCGCCGCGGTAGGCTCGTCCAGCACCAGGATATCGCACCTCACCACCAGCGCCCGCGCAATCGCGATGAGCGAGCGGTCGGCCGCGGAAAGCGCCGCCACCCGGCGGTCGGGGTC
>JAYTQW010000105.1:0-17113 GCA_043746535.1 Rhodospirillales bacterium | reverse complement strand
GCCGCCTCGCGCCGCGACACCGATCGGTTCGACGATGTGGCCGACCATCTGCTGGTGGTGGACCACGCCATCGGACCCGGCCCGGAGGGCGTGGTCGGCACCTACCGCCTGATCCGCTCGGAGGCGGCGGACCTGGTCGGCGGCTTCTACTCCGCCAGCGAATACGACATCTCCGCCGTCACCCGCTTCAACGGCGGCGTGCTGGAACTGGGGCGGTCCTGCGTCGATGCCGCCTATCGCGGGCGCTCGGCGATGCAACTGCTGTGGCGCGGCATCGCCGCCTACGTGTACCACCACAACATCGACCTGATGTTCGGCTGCGCCAGCCTGCAAGGCATCGAGCCTGACGCGGTCGCCCATGAGCTGACCTACCTGTATCTGAACCACCTCGCCCCACCCGCGCTGCGGATGCGGGCGTTGCCCGATCGCTACGTCGACATGCGGCGCGTCGATCCGGCCACGTTGGATGGTCGCCGCACCCTGGCCCGGCTGCCGCCGCTGATCAAAGGCTACCTGCGCCTGGGCGGCTTCGTCGGCGACGGGGCGGTGATCGACCGCCAGTTCAACACCATCGACGTCGCCATCCTGGTCAAGACCGCCCTGGTGACCGAGAAGTACTACCGCCACTACGACCTCCAGCGCGACCCATCCGAATAGGCCGGCTTGCCGCCCGCCGTGGAGACAGCCCGCCATGCCCGCCTACCAGGTCGTGATGACCGCGCCGCACCTGGCCGCGCGCGCGGCCACCTTGCTGGAGGCATCCGGCGCCGTCCTGCACTACACCGCGCCGTATCCCGAGGCGGGCGCGGTGGCGGCGCTGGTGGCACGGGTGCGGGCGGACGCGATCCTGGCGCGGCAAGGCGTGATCGACGCGGCGGTGATGGACGCCTCGCCCCGCCTGCGTATTATCGCCCGGCACGGCGTCGGCGTGGACAACGTCGACCTCGATGCCGCCGCCGCGCGCGGGCTGCTGGTGACGCGCGCCCCCGGCTCCAACACCGCGGCGGTCGCCGAGCACACGCTGGCGCTGATCCTGGCATGGGCGAAAGGGCTGCGTCCGCTGGGCATCGCCGTGGCCGATGGCGGCTGGCGCGATGCCGGCATGGTGCGCGACGTGGCCGGGCTGCGGCTCGGCTTGGTCGGCTTCGGCGCCGTCGGGCGGGAGGTGGCGCGGCTGGCGCAGGCGTTCGGCATGGCGGTCATGGCGCATGACCCGGCTGCCAAGCCGGCTGCCGGGCCGTCCGCCGGACAGGGCGCCGGGCAGGCCGCCGCGTTGCCGGACCTGCTGGCCTGGGCGCAGGTCGTCTCGTTGCACTGCCCGTTGCTGCCGGCCACGCATCACCTGATCGATGCCGCCGCCCTGGCGCGGATGCCGGCCGGCGGCCTGGTGGTGAACACCGCGCGCGGCGGCATCGTCGACGAGGCGGCGTTGCTGGCGGCGTTGCAGTCGGGGCATCTGTCCGGCGCGGCGCTGGACGTGTTCGAGCGCGAACCGCCGCCGCCCGACCACCCGCTGCGCCGGCATCCGCGCGTGATGGTGACGCCGCATGTGGCCGGGGTGACGCCGTACGCGCTCGACCGGATGGGGCTGATGGCGGCGGAGTGCATCGTCGCCTGCCTTTCCGGCCAGCCGATCGGCCCCGAGCGGATCGTGGTTGGCGGAAAGCGTCTTGCGTGATGGGCGGGTTGTGGCGGCGTGCGTCCGGCCGCCTCGCATGGCTGACCGCCATCGGCCTCGGCGCGCTGTCGGCCTTGGCGTTGCCGCCGCTGTTCGTGCTGCCGGCGCTGCCGCTGGCGGTCTGCGGGCTGCTGGGATTGCTGGCGCGGTGCGTCGGCTGGCGGCGCGCGGCGCTGCTCGGGTTCTGCTTCGGCTTCGGGCATCACTGCGTCGGGCTGTATTGGATCACCGACGCGATCATGCTGGAGGCGGCGCGGTTCTGGTGGCTGGTGCCGATCGCGGTGCCGGGCCTCGCCGCCGTGCTGGGCGCCTTCATCGCGGCCGCCTGCGCGCTGGCATGGCTGGCGCCGCCCGGCTGGCGGCGGGTCGTGGTGCTGGCGGGCGGCTGGGTGCTGATGGACCTCGCGCGCAGCTTCGTCGCCACCGGCTTTCCGTGGAACCCTCTGGGCAGCGTGTGGGCGCTGCCCGGCCGGCTCGGCGACGTGTTCCTGCAACCGGCGGCGCTGCTGGGCGTGCATGGCCTGACGCTGGCCACCATGCTGCTGGCGGCGGTGCCGTCGCTGTCGCGCAGCACCTGGCTGGGCGGGGTCGCGGCACTGGCCGCATGGGGCGGCTTCGGCCTGTGGCGGCTGCAAGACGAGGCCGTGGCGCCGGATGCGGTCAGCGTGGTGCTGGTGCAGGGCAACATCGCGCAGGGGCACAAGTGGGACCGGGCCTATGTGC
Source organism: Rhodospirillales bacterium (assembly GCA_043746535.1). Lineage (GTDB taxonomy): Bacteria > Pseudomonadota > Alphaproteobacteria > Acetobacterales > Acetobacteraceae > CAVRQM01. Next base: position 14,712 of record JAYTQW010000105.1, on the reverse strand, counting down.
TCGACATCTTCCAGCGTTACCTCGACCTGACCCGCGCGGGCGCCGCGGCGGCGCGCGCGGCGCATCCGGCCAGCCGCGTCGTGGTGGTCTGGCCGGAGACATCCAGCCCGTTCCTGCTCGATCGGGACCAGCCGGCCCGCGCGGCGATCATGGACGCGGCGGGCGAGGGCGCCACGGTGCTGGCCGGCAGCATCCGTTACGACACGCGGCAGCGGCCGCGCAACAGCCTGATCGCGGTCACCTCGGCCGCGGCGCCACCGGCGGCCATCTACGACAAATGGCATCTGGTCCCGTTCGGCGAGTACCAGCCCTGGTGGGCCCGTGTCGGCGTCCAGTTGGTGCAGGGAGACGGGCTGCACCCCGGACCCGGCCCGCGCACGATGCGATTGCCGGGCCTGCCGCCGCTGGGACCGCTGATCTGCTACGAGGCGATCTTCCCGGCCGCCATCGTGGACCAGGGCGACCGTCCGGCCTGGCTGGTCAACGTTACCAACGACGCCTGGTTCGGCGATTCCAGCGGCCCGCGCCAGCACCTCGCGGCGGCGCGGATGCGCGCGGTCGAGGAGGGGCTGCCGCTGTTCCGCGCCGCCAACACCGGCATCTCGGCGGCGTTCGATGGCTTCGGGCACGAACTCGGCCGGTTGGAGATCGGGCGGGCCGGCACACTGACCCGCATGCTGCCGGCGCCGTTGCCACGCCCGCCCGACACGTACCTGGGCCTATGGGGGCCTGGCGCGCTGGCGGCGGCGCTGGTGGCGCTTGGCCTGTTGCGACGCCGGAAGCGTCCCGCATCCTGAGAGCGATCCCAAAAAATGAGATTTCTGTTGATTATCTCCGGTTGTGACATTAACCAGTTTATCAACCAAACCTTAATCGCAGATACCGAGACGATGCGGCGATAGCCACCGGCAAAGGACGTCATGGATACCACGATGGAGCGCACCGACCTTCCCCGGCCCAGCCCGATCGACGTGCATGTCGGGGCGCGCATCCGGCTGCGCCGCACCCTGCTCGGCATGTCGCAGGAAAAGCTCGGCGAGGCGCTCGGCCTGACCTTCCAGCAGGTGCAGAAATACGAGCGTGGCGCCAACCGGGTCGGCGCCTCACGGCTATACGACATCTCCCGCGCGCTGGACGTGCCGATCAGCTTCTTCTTCGACGACATGGGCAATGGCCCTGGCCCCGGTGCCGCAAGTGCGGCGGCGCTGGCGGCGGGCCGCCGCATGGGCGGGTTCGCCGAGACCCAAGAGGGGTTCGGCGACGACGGCGCGCGACGCGAGGCCGACGAGTTGGTACGCGCGTTCACCCGGCTGACCGATCCCTCGGTGCGCAAGCGCGTGCTGGAGCTGATCAAGTCGCTGGCGCCGGACAAAGCGGAACCCAAGTCGGGTTCCGCCGCCTAGTCCTACTGTGTCATAAATTGAGACGGCGTATATGACACAGTAACACTAGAGGGAGAGGCATGGCTCAGGGGGTTCAGGCAATGTCGCTCAGGGCCGCCCGGACGTGTCGCAACCTGGAGGGCCTGGCAGGGTGATCCTCAGCCAGAGCGTCGAAAGTCGCTGGCGGGGCGGAGGCTGGAAGCCTTCATCGCCTCGTAGGGCAGCTTGCCTATTCGTTCTGGGACCGCAGAACGAATGGGATTTCCGGGTCTGGCCGCGCTGCGGCCGCACAGCCTCAATCAGGCGGAGGTCAGCCGCAGTCATTCGCGCGGAAGGACCGTATCAGCGCGGCCCAGATCATATCAGCGCAGCGCAGGCGTCGAGCGATGGGGCGCCGGCGGGGGCCGCTACCTGACGTCGTGGCGGTGCGCTGCCGGGATCAGCCGCCCAGGCGTCTGGCCAGTGCCCAGCTTCGAACCTCGAACGGCAGCAGGTCCGGCGTCGCGGCCCGCTCGGTGGCACGTTCCAGCAGGTCGAGCGGCTTGCCCAGCGTCCAGCCGCCTGACGCCTCCACGCTGAACGGGCCACGCGCGCCGGCCGGCTCATAGACCCGCAGCACCAGGCCGTCGCCGTCCTCGGCGGCCTTCAGCCCGGCCAGGCCGGCGGCGATGCCGGCGACCGTGATCGGCGTGTGCGTGGCCGCTGCCAGCATCGTTGTCGAGATCGCCAGCAACGGCTGGTTCAGGTCCAGCGCCTCCTCCCGCACGCCGCCCTCGAACCAGTCGCCGGCATGGGCCAGCAGCGCGTAGGTGAAGCTCTGCGGCCCCTCGTCGGCGAGCGGGTCGGGGTAGATCGGCGAGCGCAGCAGCGACAGGCCCAGCACGTTGCCGTGCGCGCTGTGCCCATACTTGCCGTCGTTGAGCATCGCGACGCCGTAGCCCGGCTCCGACAAGTCGACGAAGCGATGCGCCGGCACCTCGAACTGCGCCTGCTGCCACGACGTGTTCCGGTGTGTCGGCCGGCGCACGACGCCGAACGCGCACTCGAAGGTGGCGGTATCGCTGTGGACGCCGACCGGCATCAGGGCGCGCAGCAGCACCCGCCGGTCGTGCCAGTCGAGGTCGGTCTGGATGTCGAGGCGTGGCGAGTTGGCCCACAGCCGCAAAGTCTGCGTCACGCTGGAGTCGCGGAAGCGGCGCATGATGCGGACGGCGCAGCGGTGCGGCCCCGACTCCAGCACCTCGATGGATGCGAGATCGGTCAGCTCGATGCCGCGCGCGGCGTAGTCCTCCTCAATGTCCCAGGCATCCCAGTTGCGGGGCTTATCCATTGGGTAGGCCCATAGCTGGTTGCCGCGCCCGGCCAGCGCCTCACGCGAGTGCCGCTTGTCGAACAGGCTGGACAGCGTGCCGTCGGCGCCGATGCCGACGCGTACGAAGGCGTTCTCCAGATGGCGCGCGCTGGCCGACATGCCGGCGACCGGGGTCAGCGTGGCACGGTCCAGCACCATTATCCCAAGCGGCGGCACCATCAGAGCGCAGGCCAGCGGCTCGCCGTTATGGGCCAGCCGGAGCGGCCGAGCATGCAACTCCGGGTTGACCACCACCAGCGCGCGCTCGACCGGCCCCGGCGCCAGCAAGCCAAGGAGGCTTTGCAGCGCCGCAAGCTGGCTGGCGGACCCGGCGGCACAGGCTTCCGCCAGTTCCCGTTCGGCGTCCTCGTAAATCTCACGCACGCCCGACCCCGGCAGGATGTCGTGGAACTCGTTCTTCAGCACGAGATGCCACGCGGTCTCAAGGCTGTCCGGATGCGGGCCGCCCAGCATGGCGGCCAGCGCGGCCAGCGTCTCGGCGGTGATCAGCGCGCGCTCGGCCTGCCGGTGCAGGCGTTTGGTGCGGCCCTGCGTGGTCAGCGTGGCGCGATGCAGCTCGAGGTACATCTCGCCCACCCAGACCGGCAGGTTGCCCGGCGGCACGCGATCGTGGATGCGCTGGAAGAACGCGTCGACCCGCGCCGGCCGCAGGCTCGGCAGGGCCGGAAAGTCGGCCAGTTGCGCCTGCCGTTCCAGCATCTCCGGGGTGACGCCGCCGCCGCCGTCGCCATAGCCGATGGCGAGCAGGCTCTCGTCGTGCAGCACCTTGCCGCGGAAGTTCCGCCAGGTCGGCACGGTCGCCGCCGGCGCGGTCAGGCCGTTATAGCCGCCTTGCGGGTTGTCGAACGTGTGCGACAGCACGCGGCTGCCGTCCAATCCTTCCCACCAGAACAGGTCGTAGGGGAATTTGTTGGTCTCCGACCAGTTCACCTTGGTGGTGAAGAACGAGCGCATCCCGCCCTGGCAGAGCAACTGCGGCAGCGCCGGCGAGAAGCCGAAGCAGTCCGGCAGCCAGCAGACGCTGTGCAGCACGCCGAACGTCCGCTCGAAGTAGCGCTGGCCATAGAGTATCTGCCGCACCAGGCTCTCGCCGGTGGGCATGTTGGTGTCCGGCTCTACCCACATGCCGCCGATCGTCTCCCACCGGCCGGATTTCACGTGCGCCGCGATAGCGGTGAACAGACCGGGATCGTCGCGCCCGACCTGGTCGTAATAGGCGGCGGTCGACTGGTTGAACACGAAGTCGGGGAAGCGCTCCAACAGTTGGTGCGCGGTGTGGAACGTCCGCCGCATCTTGCGGCGCGTCTCCGCATAGGGCCAGAGCCAGGCAAGGTCGATGTGGGCGTGCCCGGTGACGGCGAGGGCGCCCTGCGCCGGGAACCGCTCCCGCAACCGGCGTAGGTCCGCCACCAGGGCGTCATGCGCCCTTACCACGCTGGCGCGGTGATCCTGGCGCAGGCCGGCGGGGTCTGGCTCCAGCGGCGGCAATTGCCAGATGCGCTGCTGCTCCGGGGCGGCGGCGGTGCGCGACACATAGGCGGCGGTGGCCGAAGGCCAGTCCAGCGCCACCAGCGTGCGCTCGCCGGCGGCGATCAGGTGCGCCACCACCTCATGGCCATCCAGCACGGTGGCGGCCTCCTCGACCTGCCGCAGCAGCAAGGTCAGCCGGTGCACCGGGCCGTCGATCCAGGCCAGCCGCGCGGCACCCACACGCGGCTCACGCACGGGCTCGCCGAACGGCAGCCGGGCCACGCAGTCGGCCTCGATCCGGAACCGGGCGTTGGACACCGGAAACTCGCGGTGGTTGGGATCAAGGCCGAACCGGCACGGCGTTCCTTCGGCGGCGATCATGGTGACCAGGCCTTCACCGCCGAGGTCGAGCACCAAGCGGGTTTCCTGCAACGGCCAGTGCTCGGGCACGAGGGCCGTCGCCTCCATCCGCACGACCCCGTCACGCCGTGGCCAGAACGCGTCTATGGCGATCGGGGTGCCGTCGAAGCGCCAGCCGTCGAGCACGATCGTCTCGCGCTCACGCCAATGGTCGAGTTCCGCCGTGCGGTGTCTGAGGCGCGCGAGCCTCTGCGCGATGGAGAGCGCCATCATCGATCCTCCCGGAACAGCTGGTTGCAATATGCTTTACATAAGACGGCAAACAAGCTAAATTTGCAATTACCGGCGTAAACGCATCAAATTGCATATAATAAAAGCGGCGGTGGACTCGGTCGAGTTCCAGGGGAAACACCAGGGAGGCGCTCATGAAAACGAGAAACATCGTTCTTGCGGCATTGCTCATTGGAGCCATGGTATCGCGGGCGCATATCGTCAGGGCCGATGACGGTCCGCCCATCCAGATCACCTGGCTGGCCAGCACCGGGCAGTCGCCGCACGCGGCCGAAAGCCCGGTCAAGCAGTGGTTCCAGAGCAAGGTCGATGCCTGGCTCAAGAAGAATCCGAACGTGCGGCTGGAGATCAGCTACCAGACCAACGACATCAACGGCGCGATGACCCACCTGCAACAGCAGCTCGACGCCGGACGCGCCCCCGACTTCGCCTCGCTGGACTCGTTCTTCCTGAGCCGCTTCTATGCCAAGCTGCAACCGCTCGACACCTACTATCCTGCCAGCGACATCAAGGACTTCGTATCGTTTGCCAATGCCGGGATGCACGATGCGGACGGCACGCTGAAGGCGCTCTGGGTCAACACCGACGTCCGTGCCCTGTTCTACCGCAAGGATTTGGTGAAGACACCGCCGAAGACATGGGACGACCTGCTCGCCCTGGCACCCGGTCTCGAAAAGCAGAAGATCACGCCTTACGTCTTCCCTGGTGGCCGGGGCGAGGCCAGCGTCATGGAACATCTCGGCATGTTCTGGGCCATGGGCGGCAAGCTGGTCGACGACAAGGGTAACGCGGCGTTCGGCGAGGGCGCCAACCGCGATGACTGGATCAAGATCCTGACTTTCATGAAGGCGTCGGTGGACAGCGGCGCCAGCCCGCAGCGTGTCGCCAGCTATGGCTCCGAGGCCGACATGAACCCGGAGCTCGTTCGTGGCAACGTCGCCATGTTCCTGGGCGGCAGTTGGCAACCCGGCCAGTTGCACGGCCTGGGCGACAAGCACGAATGGGGTGTCGCGGCCATCCCGATGCCGGATGCCGCGACGGCGGCATCTACCGCCGCCGGCGGTTGGACCTTCGGCCTGTTCACGGCCGATCCGGTCAAGCAGAAGCTCATCGTCGAGCTGATCAACCAGATGGCGGCCAGCCCCGAGGGCATGTCCGGCCTGGTACAGGCGCTCGGCAACCTGCCAACTCGGGTCAGCGTCGCCGCGATGGACACGCCATACTTCAAGACCGACGACAACAAGGTGTTCGACGCCATGCTGAGCGACAGCCATGCCCGTCCCGGCGCGGCAATCTACCCGACCATCTCGACCGAACTGCAGGTGGCGATTGCCAACGTCATCACGGGCCAGCAAAAGCCGGCAGAAGCGATCGATGCGGCCTTCAAGCGGGTCCAGCTACAAGCCGGCAAGTAGTGTCGGCAACCCTGAGCCTGGTCAACCTCGCCCCGGCGCGCAGTCCACGCGAGAAAGCCGTGAGGGAACGTGCGCTCCCATGGTTCCTGCCGCTGCTGCTGCTGCTTGGCGTGTTCTATCTCTATCCGATCGTCGATGTGGTGCGGCTGAGCTTCACCAACGCCACGTCGATGTCGGAGCCATACCGATACTCGCTGTCGAGCTACGCCGGCGTGCTCGGCTCACCCGACTTCGCCGAGATGGCGCGGGTGACTGGCATTTTCGTGTTCGCCAGCGTCGCCGGACAGTGGTTGCTCGGGCTGCTGATCGCCACGCTGCTGATCGCCGGCGAGCGGCGCGGCCTGCCTGGCTCGGGCCTCGTCCGCTCGGTGGTGCTTATGGGTTGGGTGCTGCCGGGCGTGGTCATCGGCATCATCTGGCGCCTGATCCTCGACGAGTCCGGCTCCGGCATCATGAGCTATGCGTGGTCGGTGCTGGGCTTCGGCAACGTCACCTTCCTGTCCGCCGCCGGACCGGCGCTGTTCTGGGTGACGCTGGCCAATATCTGGCGCGGCACCGCGTTCAGCATGCTCATGCAGTATTCAGGCATGAAAGCGATCCCCGACGATGTCTATGAGGCGGCGACCATCGACGGCGCCTCGCGGTTGCAGCAGTTCTTGTTCGTCACGCTGCCGATGCTGCGCCGGGTGATCATGATCAACGTCGTGCTGATCACCATTGCCACGTTGAACACTTTCGACATGATCGTGCCGTTGACCATGGGCGGGCCAGGACGGGCGACCGAGGTGATCGCCCTCTACATCTACAACGTCGTGTTTACCCAGTTTGCCCTGGGCCGCGGCGCTGCCACGGCGGTCCTGCTGATGCTGGCCGGGTTCGTGCTGACGCTGCTCTACTTCCGCCTGCTCAGGGCCGGCGGCGAGGAGGCGGCTTGAAATCCGCAGGCGGCGCCAGGATCGTGGCCGCGATCTATCTTGGATACGCGGCCACGTTGGCGTTCTTCCTGTTGCCGGTGCTGTGGATCGTGTCGCTGTCGCTGCGTCCACTTGACGAGCTGTTCGCCTACCCGCCAAGGTTGCTCCCCGCCCATGTCGACTGGAGCAGCTACCAGACGGTGCTGCTGCAATCGCCGTTGCCGCTCTATGTCTGGAATTCGGTGAAGTTCGCCGCCGCCACCATGGTCGGGGCGCTCGTGGTCGCCGTCCCTGCCGCTTATGCGCTCTCCCGCCTGCGGTTTCGCGGCGCTGTCACCAAGCAGGGCATCCTGCTGGGAATATTGGCGGTGCAACTGGTGTCGCCGCTCGTCACCGCCCTGCCGCTCTATCGCTACTTCTCGGCCTTGGGGCTGATAAACTCGCAGCTCGCGGTGTCGCTGGTCTATATCGCCATAGAGGCGCCTTTCGCGACCTGGATGCTCAAAGGCTTCTTCGACACCGTGCCACAGGAGCTCGACGAGGCGGCCCGGATCGACGGCTGCTCGCGGTTGCAGACGCTGTGGCGGGTGGTGATGCCGGTCATGCTGCCTGGCCTCGCCTCGACCGCCATCGTGCTTGCGATCAGCTCCTGGGGGCAGTTCCTGATCCCCTACATCCTCATCGACAACAACGACCTGCAACCGATCGGCGTCGGCATCCTCGACTTTCAATCGACGGCGCAGGCGGTCAGCACCAACCAACTGGCGGCGGCGGCGGTGCTCGCCGCAATTCCCGCCGTGGTGATCTTCACTGTCTTGCAGCGCTTCATCGTCTCAGGCCTGACTTCGGGCGCTCTCAAGGGTTAACAGTGGAATGTCCCCCATGCTTCATATGATCGGCAACGCGCATCTCGACCCGGTTTGGCTGTGGCGCTGGCAAGAGGGCTGCGCCGAGGCGATCGGCACCTGCTGGGCCGCCATCGACCGCCTGGAGGAGGACGAGAGCTTCGTGTTCACGCGCGGCGAAGCGCAGGTCTATGCCTGGATCGAAGCGTTCGACCCGGCCCTGTTCGAGCGCATCCGCCACTACGTGGCCACGGGGCGCTGGGTGGTCGTGAACGGCTGGTGGATCCAGCCGGACTGCAACTTGCCTTCAGGCGAGGCCATCATCCGCCAGGCCCTGTATGGTAAGCGCTACTTCGCCGAGCGGTTCGGGATCGAGGTTCCGATCGCCTACAACGTGGACTCGTTCGGACACGCCGCGACGTGGCCGATGCTGCTGCGTCACACCGGGTCGGACGCCTATGTGTTCATGCGGCCTGGCCCGCATGAGATGACGCTGCCGGCCGACCTGTTCGACTGGGTTGCGCCGGACGGGTCCACGGTGCCGACGTTCCGGATCCGGCACGGCTACAACACGTCGCCGCGCAGCATGGCGTTGGACGAGAAGATCGACCGGCATCTGGCGATGGCGGAGGTCAGCGGCCATCCGTTCATGGTGTTTTACGGCGTTGGCAACCACGGCGGCGGCGCCACCAGGGAGTCGATCGCGTGCATTGGCGCACGGCGCGCGGCCGGCGGCGACCTGGACTTCAGCGATCCGCAGCGATTCTTCCAGGCGTTGGGAGAGACGCCAAGGCCGCAGGTGCGGACGGAACTACAGTTCCACGCCATCGGCTGCTACGCGGCTGCCGGCCAGCTCAAGGCAATGAACCGCCGTGCCGAGGCGCGGCTCGACCAGGCGGAGGCGGCGGCGACCCTGGCCTGGCGCGAGGCAGGTGCGGCATATCCGCAAGCGGCGTTGGATGCCCTCTGGCGCACCCTGATGTTCAACCAGTTCCACGACACCTTGGGCGGCACCAGCCTAGAGAGTGCCTGTATCGATTCCGTGCATGATTTTGCCACGGTGCTCAGCGGGGCCGATGCCATCATCAACGTCAGCGCACGCCACCTCGCGCGCACGATCATGCCCGGTCCCGCAGACGGCAGCGCAACCCTGCTGATGTGCAACTTCAACCCGGCGGCGTTCGACGGTCTCCACGAGGTCGAGCCGTGGACGGATTTCGACGCCGCCACGCCGCGCCTGCTGCTCGACGAGAACGGCCACGCCGTGCCGTTCCAGTACGTCGGTCCCAGCGGCAGGACCAAGGGTTTGCAGCGCGTTGCGTTTCGCATCGAGGTTCCCGGCTATGGCCGCCGGCTGCTGCGCTTTGCCAGCCACGCCGCGGGACGCCCGGCACCGGAGGTCAATTTCGGTGATCCGGCCCCAGACGGCGTCCTCAGCTTCGAGTCTTCCGGCTGGCGCCTGGTCGTGGATGCCGCGACGGGCGGGTTCGGGTTGACCAACCGGGCCAGCGGCACCGATGTTTTCACCGGCCTCGCACATCGGGCGACCATCGTCGATGACCCGACCGACACCTGGAGCCACGGCATCGACCGCTTCGGCTTCGACGGCGAGCCGTTTCGGCTCGAGGCTCTGAACATGCTGGAGGAAGGGTTGCTGCGGACCGCCATCCAGATCGTGGCAACCGCCGGGCGGAGCCGCCTGTCGACCATCGTGATCCTGCCGGCGGACGCCGATCTCGCGGTCGAGTTGCGGGTCAGCCTCGATTGGCACGAGCAGCGCCGGCTCTGCCGCCTCGCCTATCCGCTCGCCGGTTCCCGCTTCGAGTACGAGGTGCCGGCCGGATGGACCGAGCGTCCCGATGATGGCCGTGAGGTGTTCGGGCATCGCTGGGTCCGCGCCGTACGGCCGGGGCTTGCCGTGGCGCTCATCAACGACGCCAAGTACAGCTATGCGGCGCAGGACGGCACGCTGTTCATCACCGCGACGCGTTCGCCGGTGTATGCGCATCACGATCCGGTCGAGTTGCGGGCAGGCGCCGTGTACCGCTACCTCGACCAAGGCGAGCAGTGCTTTACGATCCTGGTCCAGGCTGGCGCCGATCTGCCCCGGCGTGAGGCGGGCCGGCTTGCCGATGCCTTGCTGAAGCCGTTGTTCGCGACACCCCAGGTGGCGCGCGGTGGGACCGGCGCCGGGCGAGGCTCCTGGCTTACCGTGACGACGGCCACCAGCGTCGTGAGCGCGCTGAAGCAGTCCGAGGATGGCTTGGCCACGATCATTCGCGCCGTCGAACTCGATGGCCGACCCGACCGGTTGCGGCTGAAAGGGTCCGACATCGGCATCCTCGCGCACGGGATCGCTACGGGAAGGCTCGGCAATGCCGGCCTGGTCGAGAGCGATGGCCTTGAGCGGTGACGGCAGCCTGCTGCTCGGGTTCGACATTGGCGGCACCAAGACGGCGGTGGTGGTCGGCACGCCCGGCGGGCAGGTCGTGGAACGCCTCGCATTCGCGTCGCAGCCGGAGCGCGGGGTGGAGGCGATGCTCGACGCCATGGAGCGCCATGCCCGCGTGCTGCTGGCGCGCCACGGCGAGGTGGCCGGAGTGGGCGCCTCGATCGGCGGCCCGGTCGATGCGGAGCGCGGCCTGGTGCTGTCGCCGCCGAACCTGCCCGGATGGGATGCGGTGCCGCTGGCGGCGTTGCTGGCCGCCCGGTTCGGATGCCCGGCTCGCGTTGAACATGACGCCAAGGCTTGCGCCCTGGCCGAATGGCGGCACGGCGCCGGACGCGGCGCCAGCGACATGGTGTTCCTGACGCTCGGCACCGGTATCGGCGCGGGCATCATCGCTGGTGGCCGGCTGCCGCGCGGGGCGGCCAACCTGGCCGGCGAGATCGGCCATTGGCGCGTGGCCGAGAACGGACCCGAGCTGTACGGCAAGCGTGGCTTGCTGGAGGGCTGGTCGAGTGGCGCCGGCATCGCGGCGCTGGCCTACGACACCGAACCCCGGCATTTTGCCGCGCGTCCGAGTGCCGCCGAACTCGCCGGCATGGCGGCGGCCGGCGACGATCGGGCACGCGCTGTCATCGGCCAGGCCGGTACCGCGCTTGGCCGCGCCCTGGCGTTGCTGGTGGACCTGCTGGCGCCCGAGATGATCGTGCTCGGCAACCTGGCGCACCGCCTCGGCGCCACGCTGCTCGACCCGGCGCGGGCGGCGCTGGCGGCGGAGGCGTTGCCGGCGCTGGCGCGTCGTTGCTCGGTGGTGCCATGCGCGCTGGGCGAGTCGATCGGCGACGTGGCGGCGCTGAGCGTGGCTGCGGAGGCCTGCGATGCCGGTTGATCCTGCCGCCGCAAGCGCTCGCTCGAGCCAGGAGGATCGCGGCGCCGGACGCCCGCCAAGGGACACCGAGACGGTCCTGCGAGTGGCACGGATGCGCTACGACCAGCGCATGAGTCCAGGCGAGATCGCGCGGACGCTGGGTTTCTCGGAGTCGACCATCAGCCGGACGCTGAAGGCGGCGATGGACCGGGGGTTCGTCGAAATCCAGGTGACGCCGGACGGATGGCGCGACTCCGACGCCGAACGGTCGCTGGTGCGGCAGTTCGGCCTGACGGCGGCGATTGTGGTGCATCCAAGGACGCCGGAGCAAGGGCGCGACACCATCCTGGCGCGGGCGGCGGCGCGCTGGCTTGAGAAGCGCCTGGTCCCCGGCTCGGTGCTTGGCGTATCGGACGGGGAGACCGTGGCGGCGGTGGCGAACGCAATGCGCGGCCCACGCGCCGCCGACCTCGATGTGGTGTCGCTGATCGGCGGCATCGGCGCGCCGCAATTGCACACCCACTCGACCGAGATCTGCCGTGTGCTCGCTGCCCATATCGGCGCCAGGGCGTGGAACCTGCCGATCCCAGCCGTCGTGGAGGACATAGAGACCGCCGACGCACTGCGCAAGATCGCCTCCGTGCGCTCGATCTTCGACGTGATGGAACGAACCTCCGTCGCGCTGGTCGGGATCGGCGCGATGTCGGCCCAGGCATCGATCTTCCGCCACGGCATGATCGACCAGGGCCGCATCCAGAGCATGATCGACGCCGGCGCGGTCGGCTCCATCTGCGCCCGCTTCTACGACCGCAACGGCCTGTCGATCGCCTCGGAGTTCGAGCGCCTGACGATGGCGATAACGCTGGCCGACCAGGTGCGGGTGCCGCTGCGCCTGGGCGTGGCGGCGGGTTTGGGCAAGGTCGAGGCGATCGTCGCCGCCCTGCGCGGCGGGTTGATGAACGTGCTGGCGACCGACCTCACGACTGCATCGGCGATCAAGGAACATAGCTTTCGCCCATCGTCGGCATGACAGTTGAGAACCGTGGTCGCTATGACCGCGGCAAGCTGCGTTATCCGAGCGACCTGGCGGATGCCGAGTGGTTTCTGACCAGTCCGTTGATCCCACGCGCCAAGCGGGGCGGCAACAAGCGGACGGTGACCGTGCGCGAGGCGGTCAACGGGCTGATGTATGTTCCGGGCACCGGGTGCCAGTGGGCTGTGATCCCGAAGGACTTGCCGCCGCGTGGCACGGTGAACTTCTACTTCAAGTGTTGGGAGCACCCGCCTGCGCGAGAAGCTGCCCGGCTCTACCCAACTCGTGACCCAGTGTCCCCAGTTACCCGCCGCCTGTCGGCCCGTGGGGTGCCCGCCGGCATGCCGTCATGCGGTGCTGGCCGAACCAGCCGGTCCCGGTGCCGTCTCAGGCATGGCGAAGAACAGGGCGGCCAGCGCCACGCAGGCCGCCGCACCGAACGTCAGGAACGCCGGCGAGTAGCCCAGGCGATCGACGATGACGCCGGCAGCCAGGCCGCTCAGGGAGGCCCCGATACCCTGCACGGTCGCCACGGCACCCTGCGCCAGGTTGTAGCGGCCTGTCCCGCGCATGAGGTCGGCGATGACCAGCGGCGTGATCGCCCCGAAAATGCCCGCGCCGACGCCGTCGAGCAGCTGCACGCCGATCAACCACGGCGCGCTGTCCGAAAAGGTGTAGAGCAGCGCGCGCACTGGCAGCACGGCGAAGCCCACCAGCAGGATGGGTTTGCGCCCGATGCGATCCGCCGTGCGCCCGACCGCCAGTGCCACGGGCAGCATGATGAGCTGGGCGGCGATGATGCAGGACGACATCATGGCCGTCGCCAGTTTCGGATAGGCGTGTGCGAGCTTCTGGCCTACCAGTGGCAGCAACGGCGCGTTGGCGAAGTGGAACAGCATCGCGCACAGCGCGAACACCACAAGCGGACGGCACCGGAGCAGCACCGCGTAGCCGGACGGCCTCTGCCCCTTCTTTTCCTCTTGCGCCTCGCCGTCTTGCGCCTTTCCGTCTTGCCCCTCTCCGTCTCCAAGCCCGCGGGCGCGGTCCTGGTCAATCGCGGCTTGCGGGATCGACAGCATGGCGACGGCGGCCGCCAGCGCGAATACCGGGACCAGCAGGAAGACCGCCCTTTGGGAAAGGAGGTAGCCGATACCTCCGGCCGCCGCGGCGATGGCCACGTTCCCGGCGTGATCGAAGGCCGAGTTGCGGCCCATCCGGCGCGCCAGGTGCTGGCGCGCATACAGCCCAAGGGTCACGGCCGCGACTGCCGGGCCGAACACGTCGCCCACCACGGCGATGGCCGTGTTGGCCACCATGACTGGCCAGAAGGTCGGGACGGCAAAGATGACCAGGGCGCCGATCGCCAGGATGATCAGCGCCAGGACGACCGCGCCACGCTTGCGGCGCGTCGCGTCGATCGCGGCCCCGGCGGGCGTCTGCGCGGCCAGACCGAGCAGCCCGCTGATCGTCGTGACCCAGCCAACCTCCGTCTGGCTCCAATGCTGCTGGGTGATCAGGAAGACGTTGAGGTATGGTCCCAGCGCGCCTCGCACGTCCGCAAGCAGGAAATTGATGGCATCGAGGGAGCGAGGGCGAAAGCCGGCTCGCGTCGCCTGCGGGATTACGCCGTCATCTGCTGTGGCCACGTCAGAACATCGCAATCAGGACGATGCCGCCGGTCATCAGCGCGCCGCCCAGGATGCGCCAGATGTTCAGGCTGTGCTGCTCGATCCCGAACAGGCCGAAATGGTCCACGGCCAGGGACATCAGGATGTTGGCCGTGATCGTCAGGCCCGCGAATGGGCCGGCGCCGACCTTGTTGACGAACAGCAGGCCCATGACGACCGCAAAGGCGCCGATCAGCCCCCCGAGCGGCGCCCACCAAGGCATCCCGGCAACCCCCTTTGCGGTGGGCATTGGGTTGGGCAAGCAGAAGAACACGACCGTTAGAAAGGCCAGGACCGGCAGGAACAGACGGTGCTGGCCAGCCAGGGGTTTTCGAGGGACTTCCGCAGCGCGCCGTTCATCGGCGGCCCCCATGCCTGGAGGGCACCGGCGATCAGGATGAGCGGATAGAGCCAAGCCGGGCTGATGTTCTGCATGCTTGTGGTCTCCGGGGAGGTTCAGCCAAACGCGAAGGCGCCTGCAATCGCGAGCAGGAGGGCCGGCGGCATGACCAGCATGCCAAGCTTGAGGAAGGCCCAGGCGCTGACGCTCTGGCCTTCGCGCCGGAGCGCCGTCAGCCACAGGATCGTCGCGAGTGAGCCGGTGACCGACAGGTTCGGCCCGAGATCGACCCCGATCAGCACCGCGCTG
>JAYTQW010000104.1:0-4659 GCA_043746535.1 Rhodospirillales bacterium | reverse complement strand
GCGCAGCGCCGCCCGCTGCTCCTCGCTCATCGCACCGACCTGACCCAGGATCGCCGAAAACGCCTTGTCATCCATGCCAGACCTCCACAACGGAGTCTGCACCACAGGAACCGCGTCGTACAACACCCAATGCGAACAGCGCCATTGCAAAGGCATCACGGTCCATGCCCGCCAAGTACTGCTCGATCCGCTCGGCGTTCTCGACGATGTCAGCCAGGCTGCCGGCGGGATCGTGCTTAGAAGGCACGCCGGCGGTCCGGGTCCAGGTTGCCCCGCAGGCGCCATTTTTCGACCGGCTCGGGCAGCAGGTCCACGCGGCGGCCGACCAAGATCGGCCAGGCGCCGCTCCAAGGCTCCAAGCGCGAACAGCCCGATGCACGCTCCGGGGTCCAGCTCGGCGGCGAGGTCCACATCGCTGTCGGCCCGGGCATCACCACAGACGACGGAGCCGAACAGCGACAGGCGACAGATGCCGGCTTGGCGCAGCTCCGCCTCATGCGCCCGCAAGGTGGCGATCACGCGCTCAGTCAGGTCGGGTGCGGTCGTCGCGCTCATTGCCACAACTCTGGCCAAACTTACCTTGGCCAGTTGTCCTAGCCCAAACAATAGCACGATGAGCTTCGTTCCGCCCTTGAAGTTGCCTCTCTTCGTGCGGGTCAACATGACTTGACACGAGCTCCTCTCGAATGCAGCGTGGAGCGATGGAAGCGGCGCCGTGACTTGAGATGTATTCTGTCGCTCTTCCACAGCAGGTTTCCGTGCTGGCACTGTTCCGTCTCCGGCATAGTTTAGCGTGCTGTTCCGCAATCGCTCGAATTCAGAGCCAGCAGTAGGTCGGTGCCATGGCGAGGAACACTACCCAAGCACTTTCGCGAGCCGAACGCGCTTCGTCGTCCGACGAGAGTAGTAGCGCCGACGACGCGGCAAGCGTCCGAACCTTCGAGAGCGCTCGAACGCATCAGGGTTCAAGGGCGGAAAGGGGAGCGACCGGCAGCCCGCCGATCCAAACGCCGCAGGGCGACGGCGAGGGAATTGAATTGGAACTCATGACCCCGGCGGCTGCTTCGTTACAGAACGCCGACATAGCCATGCGGCCCAAAAAATCATCGATCCGGCATTTCACCCCTCTGGGGACGGGGGGGGCGGGGTCGTCCAGCGCGGCAGGGGCTTCGAGCAGCGGCATTGCTCCAACACGAACCCCGCGCCGTGTGTCTTTCGCGGAACGGCCCAGCAGCAGGCCCGGCAGCAGGCAGAGTGCCGCGTCCTCCACGTCCTCCATGTCGTCGGAGGATTTGATCGAGGAACTCACGGGGTGGATGACGCCCCCCGAAATAGCGGAAGTCGTCGAAGAAGTAAGGCGGGTGATCGACGAGATCGCTCCGGTGCTTCCCCCCGACCCGGCGGTCGCGGCCGCGCAAGCGGCGTTCAACCAAGCTCAGGAGCCGATCCCGTTCGCCCAGCAAGCTTTGCAAATTTTGGATCGCGCCCAGATCGCCGACAATGCGGCTCGGGCGGGTATGATAGCCAGGAGGGCGCCGGCTGCCGTGCCACCGATGGTGGCGTCGCAAAGAGACGCCTTGCGGCAGATGGCCCAAAATGCCCTTGTCCTCGGGACGCGCCACTTCGGGACTGTCTTCGTGTCTCTCCTCGCGGCCCATGTCATGGCGAAAGGGTTCGAGCCGTTGCTCAATGCCCAACCGGATGAAATCAAGAACATCGTCAACAGGGTTCTGACCGGCGCGTCGATTACGCTGACGCTGGGCGGTCTCGCATGGCCCCGGCTCTCGTCGGGCAGCGCTCAGAGGCCCAATATCGAAACGGATTTCGGCCGGTTGGCCATGGCTTCCGGTACGGCCATGTCCTTCCTCGCCGCGTATCTGTCCGGAACGGAACACGAGGCCGTGCGCGGCAACGCGAGGCTTGCGGTTTTCACCCCAGTTCGCGACCTTCTTCTCAATATGATCAGCTATAAGACCAACCGAGACCCAGCCAATCCGGACAGGCTGAGGCCGCTTATCCCACCTAATGTGACTTACGGCATGATGCAGCTTTTGGCCAGCCTTTCAGCGCAGTCACCGACTATCTTCTCGGGAGCCAGCACAGCGGCGGAAAACTCTCAGTGGAAACCTGCCCTAATGGCCTTTGCGAAGTTGTCAGCCGTCTACGCCGCTCCGGAGGCCATCAACCTGGTTCTGGCGGAGATGGTGAATGTGTCAGCCGACAAGATTGCTCCGGGTGCGAGCGCAAATCTCAGCGACGATGAAATCGCAGCCAGAAATCGCGGTCCACTAGCGCGTCCGTGGGTCGACACCCAGGCACAGAGCTCGGTCAGCATCGACTTTAATAAGCCAACAGTTGTCGGACTTGGAGATCAGTTCTTCGGACCCGCGGCCAACAATACCGCGTATTTCATGATGGCCATCAACCTCGCCGGCTTACTCACCAAGGCGACGGCGGGAATAATAGATCCAGAACAAAACCTCGTGGCGCAGTCGGTCATAGATGCCGTGTTGTACTCCGCATTCTACATCCCGTTCGCGATGGCGACCAACCAGAACCCCTCCGACACCTTCAAATACGGACCTAATAATTGGCTGGCCAAGACGGTCACCAAAGATGTTGACCGACAAGAGGAAGCGGCCGACGCAGATGCATAGGCCTGGAGAGCTTTCGCCTGGCGAATGCGCTCCAGTCTGGAGTCGAGGGTAGTTTCCGCTAGGTTGGAACGGCAGGCGCCCCTCCAACGGGGTAACTCGGAGTTTTGTCCGCGCGGCCGCGCCCTTCGCCAACCTTGGAGATAAGGCGGCCATGAATCCGCTTAGACACAATCGGACGCCCAGCCCGCATCAGGCCACGTCCGACACGGCCGCGTCCGACACGGCCGTCTTCCAGGCGCAGGCGGCGAGCGCGGCGACTGCCAGGGAACCGCGGGACCGGGTGCCCGCGCGTGACGCTCCGCCGTCGTCGAGCGGGCCTCGCCGCTCAGGCACGGGGGTCGCCGGGAATTTCGAATGGGCGTCCCGCAGGCGGCAGGAGGTGCGTGCGCTCCCGCCGCAAGCATCGGACTACGCGCCGTTCCAGCCGGAAGGGCGCGAACCCGGAATGGCGCCTCCGGCTGGAACCAGACCTTCCGATACGGATGCCCGCCATCGCGGGCTTGAGCGAGCTGAGCCGGGACGTGGCGGGCAGGCCCTGCGGGAGCCCGCCACCAGCTACCGGCAGTTCGATACTGGGCGGTCGCCCGCGCGCCCGCCGGGGCCCGCCAGCGACAGGCCGTTCCGGCGGGACGGGGGCCGCACGCATCCGGCGTTGGCGGCGGTGGAAGAGCGCCTCGACCACGCTTCGGACGCCGTCTCGCTCTCCCATGATTTGCGATCCGCGATTGCGGGTCATCCAGGGGAACGAGCCGATCTCGCCGACCGTGCGGCCCGCCGCTTCATCTCCGGAGGGTCCTCGCCCTTGGGGGCGCCTGGTGGCCATCCTGAAGGGGAACGGGTCATTGCCTTGGCGTCGCTCTGCAATCGCTGGCGAGAGACCGGAAGTTCCGAGGCTGGTCATGCCAGCCAAGTGATAGCCCGAATGGTGTTCGATGGCAGTGTGCCTCTCGCGGCGGCTGAACCCGACGACATCATGCGCTTCGCTCGTGCCTTTGGCCACTTCGCGGGTCCTGAAGCCACAGTCTACAAGAATGCCATTGTCCGGATCGCCGACCACGTCGCAGGCCTGTCACCCGACCAACTCAAGACGTTCGAGCTGCGGCACCTCGCCCGTTTGGGGGGCGCCTTCGGCAAGGTGGAGCGCGGCGAGGACGAGGCGGCCAGGGCCAATCGCCACGCATGCGATCGAGCCATGACCGGGATCGCCATACGCATCAGGGACTTGTCCGACCGCGAGGTCGCGGGGTTGGACGACGGGGACCGCGCCCAGTTGCGCGGGGCCTTTGACAAGGTGGAGCGCGGGGAGGCCGTAAGCGTCAGGCGCCGGCGCGACTTGTGCGATGAAGCTGCGGAAAGGCTCAACCGGCCGGCCCAGTCGCAGGGGCGCGCATTCGGGGCCACGCCCTGGGCCGAGGTGGCGGCTCTCGGCACTGACCTGAGCCGCCGTGACGGTGCGTTGCGGGGCCCGCGCACCGGCGGAGGGGATCGACCGCGACACGGGCAACCTGTGCTTCCGCGGGATCCCTCCCGCTATGAGCCGTTCCGGTCGGAGGCAAGCGACAGGGCCGCAGGCCCCCGCGCGGCCGAAGCGAGGACGCCGAGGCTTGGCGGGGAGGATCGACCGGAACTCCAAGAGCGGCCCGGCAGGGCGCAGCGGCCCGCGTTCCAGCCTGCCTCTTCCAGCCGCAGGCCGCCCCGGCCGGACGAACGCGATGCCGACCCGGCGTTCGCGGCCGCAGTTGCGAGTTTCGACAACGCTCGAAATCCACGCGAACTAAGCTTTTTTTTGCGGGACGCCATCAAGGCCAATCAACAGCGGAGGCCCGATCTCGCCCTCCATGCGGCCCATTGCTTCATCTCCGAAGACTTCCCGCGCTTTGGACCGCGCGGCAATGTCACCATCCCCAAACATGTCAGTGCCTACGGGGCGCTCTGCAACGTGTGGTGCAAGGAGGACGTCAGGAGCAAGGGGGACGCGGCGGGGCGGGCCAGCCAAAAGGTG
>JAYTQW010000103.1:0-7684 GCA_043746535.1 Rhodospirillales bacterium | reverse complement strand
CGGCCAGGGTGTGGAACAGGTGGCGCTCGTCGGCGTGGCTGGCGCGCTCGACCGCGACGGCGGGGGTGGACGCGGGCAGCCCGGCGGCGATCAGGCGCGCGGCGAGGTCCGGCAGGGTGCGGCTGGCCATGTAGGCGGCGATGGTGCCGCCGCCGGCCACCAGCGCGGCCCAGTCGTGCGCGGGCAGGCCGCCGTCGGCGCCGTGGCCGGTGACGAAATGCAGCGAGCTTGCCATGCCGCGATGGGTGAGCGGGATCGCGAGGCTGGCGGCGGCGGCGCAGGCGGCGGTGACGCCGGGCACCACCTCGACCGGGAGGCCGGCGGCGCGCAGGCTGGCCAGTTCCTCGCCGGCACGCCCGAACACCATCGGGTCGCCGCCCTTCAGCCGCACCACATGCGCGCCGGCGCGGGCGTGGCCCACGATCAGCCGGTTGATGGCGGCCTGGCTCATGGCGTGCCGCCCGCAGCGCTTGCCCACGTCGACGCGCGCGGCGGCGGCGGGAGCCAGGTCGAGGATGGCGGGGTCGATCAGCGCGTCGTACAGCAGCACGTCGGCCGCCGCGATCGCCCGCATGGCGCGCAGGGTCAGCAGGTCCGGGTTGCCCGGCCCGCAGCCGACCAGGGTGGCGCGGCCACGGATGGCCTCGGTCAGCGGGGGCGCGGGCGGCATGGCTGGCGAGGGCATGACGCCAAGATGCGGTCTGGCGGTGCCGCGCACAAGTTCGCCGAGCGCGATGGGCGGTGCGGCGGGCCGTGCGGCGCTTGCATGAAAGTAAGCGCTTGGTTATACGCCAGCGCTCGTCTGCGCGCCGGGCCTGTGGGGCATGCCCGGCCGCGACAACGCCCCCGTCTGCGCCACGCAGCGGGCGCGACCCATGTAGGAGACAAAAATGCCCAAGTTGAAGACGAAGTCTTCTGTGAAGAAGCGCTTCAAGATCACCGCCACCGGCAAGGTGCTGGCCGGTCCCGGCAACAAGCGCCACGGCCTTATCAACCGTTCGCAGAAGATGAAGCGGCAGAACCGCGGCAGCCAGACGCTGACCCACGCTGACGGCATCACCGTCAAGCAGTGGGCGCCGTACGGTCTGGCCTGAGCAGGGAGTAGCCGCACATGGCACGAGTCAAGCGGGGCGTCACCACGCACGCCCGCCACAAGAAGGTTCTGGACGCGAGCAAGGGCTTCGTCGGCCGCAGCTCCACCAACTACCGCATCGCGTTGCAGCGCCTGGAGAAGTCGCTCCAGTACGCCTATCGCGACCGCAAGGTGAAGAAGCGGGAGTTCCGCAGCCTGTGGATCGCCCGCATCAACGCCGCCACGCGCGAGCATGGCATGATCTACAGCAAGTTCATCCAGGGCCTGAAGCTGGCCGGCATCGAGATGGACCGCAAGGTCCTGGCCGCCATCGCGTTCGATGACCCGGCGACGTTCGCCGCCATCGTCAAGCAGGTCCAGGCGGCGCTGCCGGCCGAGCCTGCGCCCGCCGAGGCAATCGCGGCCTGATACCGGCCACGACCTCTGAGGGCCACCAACCAAGGGCTGTCCGCATCGGGCAGCCCTTTTTTGCGGCGGGACAGCATGAGCGACCACGGAAGCGACATGACCACGGACCTCGATCGCCTCCGCGCCGAGACCGGTGCTGCGCTGGATGCCGCCACCGACCTGCGCGCCTGGGACGCCATCCGGGTCGGCCTGCTGGGTAAGGCCGGCACGCTGACCGGGCTGTTGAAGGCGCTGGGCCGCGCCGCGCCGGACGAACGGCGCGCGCGCGGGGCGGCGTTGAACCAGGCGCGCGACGAGCTTACCGCCGCCATCGAGGCGCGGCGGGCGACGCTGGAGGCGGCCGCACTGGACGCCCGCCTCGCCGCCGAGGGCATCGACGTCACGCTGCCGCCGCGCCCGCGCGCCCTCGGGCTGGTGCATCCGATCAGCCGCACGATGGAGGAGATGGCGGCGATCTTCGGCGCGATGGGGTTCCGCATCGGCGAGGGGCCGGATGTGGAGACCGACTGGTTCAACTTCTCGGCGCTCAACATCCCGGCGCACCATCCGGCGCGGGCCGATCACGACACCTTCTACCTGCCCGGCACGCGCTATGGCCGCCCGCTGGTGCTGCGCACGCACACGTCGAACGTGCAGATCATCTCGATGCTGGAGCAGGAGCCGCCGCTGCGGGTGA
The DNA here is from genome assembly GCA_043746535.1 of Rhodospirillales bacterium. Lineage (GTDB taxonomy): Bacteria > Pseudomonadota > Alphaproteobacteria > Acetobacterales > Acetobacteraceae > CAVRQM01. The sequence goes on along the minus strand of JAYTQW010000103.1, from coordinate 5,507 downwards.
TCGCCCCCGGCCGCACCTACCGCGCCGACCACGACGCCACGCACAGCCCGATGTTCCATCAATGCGAGGGCATCGCCATCGATCGCGCCATCACCCTGGCGCACCTGAAAGGGTGTCTCACCGACTTCCTGCGCGCCTTCTTCGGCATCACCAGCCTGCCGGTGCGGTTCCGCTCGTCGTATTTCCCGTTCACCGAGCCGTCGATGGAGGTGGACATCGGCTGGAACCGCAAGACCGGCGAGCTGGCCAATTCGGCGGCGCATGGCGGCGACTGGCTGGAGATCCTGGGCAGCGGCATGGTGCATCCGAAGGTGCTGGCCAATTGCGGCGTCGACCCGCGCGCCTGGCAGGGTTTCGCCTTCGGCATGGGAGTGGAGCGGGTCACCATGCTGAAGCACGGTATCCCCGACCTGCGCCCGTTCTACGAGAGCGACATGCGCTGGCTGCGCCATTACGGGTTCAACCCGCTGGCCCCCGCCATGCTGCACGAGGGGGTGTGAGGCGATGAAGTTCTCGCTCTCCTGGCTGCGCACGCATCTGGACACCGACGCCACGCTGGACACGATCACCGGCACGCTGACCGGCATCGGGCTGGAACTCGAAGGCGTCGAGGATCGCGGCGCGGCGCTGTCCGCGTTTCGCGTGGCGCATGTGGTCGAGGCGGCACAGCACCCCAACGCCGACCGGCTGCGCGTGTGCCGCGTGGACACCGGGGCCGGCATGGTGTCCGTCGTGTGCGGCGCACCGAACGCCCGCACCGGCATGAAGGCGGTGTTCGCGCCGCCGGGCACGTTCATCCCCGGCAGCGGCGTCACGTTGAAGGTGGGCGAGATCCGTGGCGTCGAGAGCGCCGGCATGCTGGTCAGCCTGCGCGAGATGGGGCTGGGCGAGGAGCATGACGGCATCCTCGAACTGCCGCACGATGCCCCGGTCGGCGTATCGTACCCAAGCTGGGCCGGGATGGACGACCCGGTGATCGAGATCGGCGTGACGCCGAACCGTGGCGACGCGCTGAGCGTGCGCGGCGTGGCGCGCGACCTCGCGGCGGCGGGGATCGGCACGCTGCGGCCTTGGCGGGCGGAGCCGGTGAGGCCGGGTTTCGCCAGCCCGGTGCGTTGGGCGAACGAGTTTCCATCCGCCTGCCCATGGGCGCTGGGCCGCACCGTGCGCGGCCTGCGCAACGGGCCGAGCCCGAAATGGCTGGCGGAGCGGCTGCTGTCGATCGGGTTGCGGCCGATCAACGCGCTGGTCGATGTGACCAACTTCTTCACCTTCGACCTCGGCCGCCCGCTGCATGTGTTCGACGCGGCCCGGATCGCGGGGCCGGCGCTGACGTTCCGGCCGGGCGCCGGCGAGACGATGCGGGCGCTGAACGGCCGCGATTACGTCCTGACCGCCGAGGATTGCGTGATTGCCGATGCGGCGGGCGCGCAGTCGCTGGCCGGCGTCATGGGCGGCGCGGCCACGGGCGCCGACGAGCACACCACCAGCGTGTTCATCGAATGCGCGCTGTTCGACCCGGTGCGGGTGGCGCTGACCGGCCGCCGGCATCAGGTCGCATCCGACGCGCGGCAACGCTTCGAGCGCGGCATCGACCAGGCGTTGCTGCCGGAGGCGATGGAGGCGGCGACGCGGCTCATCATCGACCTGTGCGGCGGCGAGGCCAGCGAGATCGTGTCGGTGGGCGCGGAGCCGCATTGGCAGCGGCAGGCGAGCCTGCGGTTTGCCCGCATCGCCAGCCTGGGCGGGGTCGAGATCGCGCCGGATGTGGCGGTGGACGCGCTGGCGCGCCTCGGCTTCGGCATTGCCGCGCGCGACGATGCCTCGGTCACGGTCGATGTGCCGTCATGGCGCAACGACATCGCATCGCCGGGCAGCCTGGACCCGGCGGAGCGGTTGCACCCCGCCCGCGCCCTGACGGCGGCGGAGGGGTATATGGCGATGGAGGCGGAAACCGACCTGGTCGAAGAGGTGCTGCGCCTGCACGGACTGGATGCGATAGCGCCGGTGTCGCTGCCGATGCCCGACGCGGTGCCGCCGCCGACGCTGACGCAGCGGCAGTCGCGCGCGGCGCTGGCCCGGCGCACGCTGGCCGCCGCCGGGATGCTGGAATGCGTGACCTTCAGCTTCATGGCCAGCGGTCAGGCGGCGCTGTTCGGCGGCGTCGATCCCGGCCTGCGGCTGGCCAACCCGATCGCCGCCGACCTGGACCAGATGCGCCCGACGCCGATCGCCACCCTGGCGCTGGCCGCCGCGCGCAACGCCGCGCGCGGCTGGCCGGACGTGGCGCTGTTCGAGGTCGGGCCGGCGTTCCAGGGGGCGGCACCCAGCGAGCAACGCCCGGTCGCCGCCGGCCTGCGCGCCGGGCAGACGCCGCGCCACTGGCTGACGCCCGCCCGCGACGTGGATGCGATGGACGCGCGCGGCGACGCGCTGGCGGTGCTGGCGGCACTCGGCGTCCCGCTAGACGCGCTGACCACCACCGCCGATGCGCCCGGCTTCTACCACCCCGGCCGCTCCGGCGTGCTGCGGCAGGGGCCGAAGACGGTGCTGGCGACGTTCGGGGCGCTGCACCCGCGCGTGCTGGGCGCACTCGGCATCGCCGGGCCGATGGCGGCGTTCGAGGTCTATCTGGACGCCATCGCCGACCCGAAGCGCCGCCGCCGCGCTGCCCCCGACCTGCCGGCGTTGCAGCCGATCCGCCGCGACTTCGCGTTCGTGGTGGAGGCCGGCATCGCCGCCGAAGCCGTGCTGCGCGCCGCCCGAGGCGCCGACCGCACGCTGGTCGTGGGCGTCGCGTTGTTCGATGTGTACCAGGGCGACAAGGTTGCCGGGGGCACCAAATCCCTCGGCCTGGAAGTCACCTTCCAGCCGCGCGAGCGCACGCTGACCGACGCGGAGATCGAGGCCGCCTGCGCCCGCGTGGTCGCCGCAGTGGAAAAGGCTACCGGCGGCCGCCTGCGATGACTACATAGTGGCGCAGTGTCGGGTTGTCGGAAGGAAGTGAGGCCATGGTTGCGATCAGTCCAATTCCGCAAGCCGAGCTGAAGCGCGTGTCCACCGCCAATGTCGCCCTGGTGGATATTGCCTCGGCGTTGATCGGCATCGCCGAACGCGAGAGCGACCCAGGCCACGCGGCGGCGCTGCTGGCGCAGGTGACCAAGTTGCTGGACAGCTCGAACGCCATCAGTGCCGCGATCCGCTCCACCGCCTATGTTGCCACCCGTTACTGACCGCGCCCCTTGCCCGACCAGCCAGGCCTGTCGGCCAGCCTGTTTCGTGAAGTCGCGGCCCAGGCGGCGCAGAGCAGGACCGCCGCCGCCGAGTCGGACTCGCTCGCCACCAGCCCGCCGACGCTGGACGAGACCGACCGCTCGCTGATCGGCCGCATGGTGATTACCCTGTATGTCTGGGTGGTGCCGGTCACGCTGCTGGTCATCCTGGCGAACGGCGCGGTCGAACATACCTGGGCGGCAACCTCCGCCGAGGCGGTCGACCTGATCAAGGTGGGCGTGATCCCCATCGTGACCCTGGTGCTAGGCTATTATTTCGGCAAATCCGCCAAACCGTGACGTGAGTCAGATGACCAACACCCCGCTCGCCCACATCCGCAACTTCGCCATCATCGCCCATATCGACCACGGGAAGTCCACCCTGGCCGACCGGCTGATCCAGTCGACCGGCGCCCTGTCCGCCCGCGAGATGACCGAACAGGTGCTCGACAACATGGAGCTGGAGAAGGAGCGCGGCATCACCATCAAGGCGCAGACGGTGCGGCTCAGCTATCCGGCGCGCGACGGCATCACCTACGTGCTGAACCTGATGGACACGCCCGGCCATGTCGACTTCGCCTACGAGGTGTCGCGCAGCCTGGCCGCGTGCGAGGGGTCGCTGCTGGTGGTCGACGCCTCGCAGGGGGTGGAGGCACAGACGCTGGCCAACGTCTATCAGGCGATGGAGGCGAACCACGAGATCGTGCCGGTGCTGAACAAGATCGACCTGCCCGCCGCCGAGCCCGACCGGGTGAAGCAGCAGATCGAGGACGTGATCGGCCTGGATGCGTCCGACGCGGTGATGATCTCGGCCAAGACCGGCATCAACATCGAGGGCGTGCTGGAGGCGCTGGTGACCCGGCTGCCGCCGCCGGCCGGCGATGCCGACGCGCCGTTGGCCGCGTTGCTGGTGGATAGCTGGTACGACCAGTACCTGGGTGTCGTGATCCTGGTGCGGATCAAGGACGGGCGCATCAAGCGCGGCCAGAAGATCCGCATGATGGCCAAGGGCAGCACCCACCATATCGAGCAGGTCGGCGTGTTCGCGCCGCGCATGGTGCCGGTGGACGACCTCGGCCCGGGCGAGATGGGCTACATCACCGCCGCCATCAAGACCGTGGCCGACTGCAACGTGGGCGACACCATCACCGACGACCGCCATCCGGCCGCCGCCGCCCTGCCCGGCTTCAAGCCGTCGATCCCGGTGGTCTGGTGCGGCCTGTTCCCGGTCGACGCCGACGACTTCGAGAAACTGCGCGACAGCCTGGGCAAGCTGCGGCTGAACGACAGCAGCTTCCATTACGAGGCGGAGAGTTCGGCGGCGCTGGGCTTCGGCTACCGCTGCGGCTTTCTGGGCCTGCTGCATCTGGAGATCATCCAGGAGCGGCTGTCGCGCGAGTTCGACCTCGACCTGATCGCCACCGCGCCCTCCGTGGTCTATCGCGTCCGCCGCACCAACGGCGTCGAGGAGGAGCTGCACAACCCCGCCGACATGCCCGACCCGAGCCTGATCGACCAGATCCAGGAGCCTTGGATCAAGGCCACCATCATGGTGCCGGACGAGTACCTCGGCTCGGTGCTGACGCTGTGCAACGAGCGGCGCGGGCAGCAGGCGGACCTGACCTATGTCGGCAACCGCGCCATGGCGGTGTACCGCATTCCGCTGAACGAGGTGGTGTTCGACTTCTACGACCGGCTGAAATCGATCAGCCGGGGCTATGCCAGCTTCGACTACGCCATGGACGGCTATGCCGAGAGCGACCTGGTGCGCATCTCCATCCTGGTCAACCAGGACCCGGTGGACGCGCTCAGCTTCATCGCCCACCGCAGCGCCGCCGAGAACCGGGGCCGCTCGATCTGCGCCAAGCTGAAGGAACTGATCCCCAAGCAGTTGTTCAAGATCGCCATCCAGGCGGCGATCGGCGGCCGGGTGATCGCGCGCGAGACCATCAGCGCGCTGAGCAAGGACGTGACCGCCAAGTGCTACGGCGGCGACATCAGCCGCAAGCGCAAGCTGCTGGACAAGCAGAAGGAGGGCAAGAAGCGGATGCGCCAGTTCGGCAAGGTTGAAATTCCGCAGAGCGCGTTCCTGGCGGCGCTGAAGATGGACGCGTGAGGCGGCGGTTGGTATGAGGTGCCCGCGCTGGAGGGATGGCCGAGCGGTTTAAGGCGCACGCTTGGAAAGCGTGTGTGCGTTAACGCGTACCGTGGGTTCGAATCCCACTCCCTCCGCCA
>JAYTQW010000102.1:0-16984 GCA_043746535.1 Rhodospirillales bacterium | reverse complement strand
GCCGACCCGGTGGTCGCCGAGGCCGCCGCATGGGCGGTGGCGCGGCTCTCGTGCTGATAAAGCGCAGCTTCACCCTGGCCGGCCACCGCACCAGCGTGGCGTTGGAGCCGGAGTTCTGGTCGGCGCTCGATGCCCTCGCCGCGCATGGCGGCCGTAGCACGATGCGGCTGGTGCGCGAGGTGGACGAGGCGCGCACGCCGGAGCAGCCGTTGACCTCCGCCTTGCGGGTCCGTTGCCTGCTGGCCCAACCTTGTTAACGGCACGACCTTGTTAGGTGGCCCAGCCTTGTTAACGGCACGGCAACCCTGGGCGCGTTCAACTCCGTGCAACCGGGCAACATCCGCCCCGGATCGAACGTTCTCCCGACAGCAACCCAGGAGCTTGGCGATGCGTCACTCCAACCCGAACGGCCCCGCCTCGTGGCCGCTGGCCCGGCCGCCCAGCCCGCTGATGATGTCCGACCGGCTGATCTCGCTGGCGCAGGAGGCTGGCCGCGCCGGATGCGCCGCCACCGCCGAGCGTCTGGTGCATCTGGCGCACAGCGTGCTGGACGAGGTGCCGGACACGAGGCGCCCCGCGCTAATGTGAGGCCGCGCGCCAGCGGGCGATCCCGGCCAGTTCCGGCGTGGCGGCCGGCGCATCCAGCCTGCCAGTGAGGCGCAGGCCGATCCGCGGCGGCGATGGCAGCTTCGGCGTGATGGTCAGCAACACATCCGCGAGCGCGTCGGCTGGGTCCAACGTGCCGGCGACGGCGAGATCGGCGGTGGGCGTGGTGAACGCCCCGGCCAGCGATGCGGCCGCAAGCCCGGAGCGGGTGATGTCCAGATGCCCGGACACCGCAGGCGTGGCACCGGCCGACAACGCGGCATGGACAGCCGCATCGGCGGACAGGTCGCCCAATCCCGGCAGGTCGATCCCGGTCAGCGTGCCCGCCCGCACATCCACGGCGACCGCGCCCCGCGCCGTCGCCCGCCACGACGCGCCCGAGTAGCCCGTCGCCTCGGCATGGCCGTCCAGGCTGAGCGAACCGGCGGCCAGATCGACCGGCCAGCCCAGCAGCGGCCCGGCGACCGTCGCATCGCGCAATGCGAACCTGCCGCGCAACGCGGGCGGCGTGGCGGCGGCGTCGAGCAACACGCTGCCGCTGGCGTCCCCGCCGGCGATCCGGGCGGCGACATGATCGAGCCGCAGCACGCCGCCGCCGAGTGTCGCGTCGGCGCTGGCGGCATCCGCCCAGTGCGCGCCGCCGACCGCGAGCGTTGCCGCCTCCAGCCGCACCGCCGCGTTCCAGCCGGACAGCAGCGACAGCGGCAACAGGGTCGCGGCGACCGCATCGGGCCCCGGCAGCGGCAACGCCTCGGCGGCGATGCGCCCGGTCAGCCGCGCATCGCTCAGATCGAGGCGCAGCGCGCCGCCCGCCCGCAGGCCGCCCAGCGTCAGCTCGGCGTGGTCGATGGCCGCCACGTCCGGCGTCAGGGTCACGTCGCCGGCCAGCGCCAGGCTGCCCTCGCCCAACCAGGCGGCGTCGCCGTCGAGTCCGGCGGCACGCAGCAGCCCGGCCTCGTCCAGCAGGCGGCGCGCGCTGGGATGGCGCAGCAGCAACTGGCCGCGCAGGCCGTGGCCCAGGAAGTCGATGACCGGCGTGGCCTGCATGCCGAGATCGCCCCAGGATGCCGCCACCCTGGCCGACAGGCCATCCAGCGGGCCGCCGCCGGCCAGATGCAACGCCAGCCGCGCGTGCGCCATCGGCGAGCCGCGCGGCAGATCGGGCCATGATGGCGGCAGCAACGGACGCAACGCGGCAAGGCTGGGGCTGGCGACATCGAGCACCAGATCGTCCAGGCGCGCATCCGCCGTCCGCGTGCCGGAAGCGCTGACATGGACGGCACCCAGCCAGGCATCGAGGCGGCGCCACGCAATCCGGCCGGTGCCGTCCGCCACGGCATCGACGGACAGCGGTTCGACGGCAAGATGACGCCACTGCGCGTGGCGGGCCTTCAGCGACAGCGCGCCAAGCCAGGCTGGCCAGGCGGCGTTGCCGGGCAGCACTCCGTCAAGGCCGACCTGATCGGCGTCGATCGCCAGATCGGCCGAGGCCGCAGCCACCGGCAGCCGTATCGTCAACGAGCCGGTGATCGGATGGCCATCCTCGGTGGCGTCGGCCAGGGCGATGGTCGCGCGCCGTGGCGTGAGGCGCAGGCGCGCGGTGCCCGCCGCAGCACCTGGCAGCAGCGCCACCTGGACCGCTCCCGGCAGCCAGCCGGCGGCCGCCGCCAGCCAACTGGCTGTCGCCGGTAGGTCGGGCGCCTTGAAGCGCGCCTCCCCGGTGATGTCCTGGGCCGCCCCGCCGCCACTCAGACGCACGCTGGCGCCGCCCGGCAGGGTGGCCTGTGCCTCGTGCAGACTGAAGCCCGCCGCGGTCGAGTCGATATCCATACGAACATCGCGCAGGATGCCCTGGCGCAGGGTGGCCGCGTCGGCGGAGATGTCCAGGCCGATCGGCCAGGGCGGGCGCGGACCCATGCTGGACGAGGGCGAGCGCCACGCATCCAGCCAGGGGTCGAGGGCCAGTTGCCCGGTCGCCAGCGCGATGTCGAGCCGTGACTGCGGCGCCCAACGCCACGCCATGGCGCCGCGCGCCGCCTGCCGGCCCAGTTCCAGCGTCAGGTCGTCCGCCGCCACCAGGCCGCCGCCCACTGTCAGCCGTCCCGCCGCATGCCATGCCGCCGCCGGCGCTGGAAACAGGCGCGACAGATCCGCGCCCTCCGCCATGACCTGACCGGCGAAGCTGCCATCCGCCCCGGCCTGACCCGAGAGGCGCGCGGCCAGGATCCGTGGCGCCGTGAATGCCAGGTCCAGCCCGACCGCGCCGTCGCCGCCCGGCGCGGTGGCGCGGCCGGTGAGGCTGCAACCGATCCCGCCGAAGCGGACGCGGCCATCGACGCGCACGCCACGGGTCAGCGGATCGACCAGGAGGGTCGCGGTGATGCCATCCAGGCCGGTGTCGCCCACGGCGATGCTGGCGTCCTCGATGACGATGCTGCCGCCCACGGTCCAGTCCGGCATGCGGCCGAGCAGGCTGCGCGGGTCGAACGGCACCGGCAGCCGCAGTGCCGCGCCGCGCAGCCGCAGCGACACCGCCTCGATCCTGCCCGCCAGCAGCGGGACAGCCGCGAGGTCGAGGCGGAGTTCGGCCACATTCAGCGTCGTGCCAGCCCGCCCGCGCACGCTGACGCCGGTGGCCAGCAGCACCGGGCGCGGCAGCAACGTCAGCCTGATGTCGCCACCGATGACGATGTCGGCGCCGAGCCGCTCGGCCGCGAGGCGTTCGACCAGCGGGCGCAACCGTGCCTGCGCCAGCCGAGGCGGCAGCAGCCATGCGAGCGCGACTGCCGCAGCGAACAGCACCGCCACTCCCGCAGCCCATGCCGAGCCGGCCCGCATCAGGCGTTGTCAGCCAAGCATGTTGTCATTTCACTCCATCCGCAACGTGACGCATCCTTTTGCCGTTGGCACGGCCTGCGTGATAGAGCGAAGCGATGGGGATGTGGGGCAAGATACTCGGCGGCGTCGCCGGCATGGCGATGGGTGGCCCATTCGGCGCCATGATCGGTGCTGCCCTGGGCCACGCGGCGGAGAGCGGCGGCATGGGCTGGAGCGGCGCCGCCTCGGGATCGTCAGCCGGATCGTCGGCCGGATCGTCGGCGGGGCCTTCCTTCACCGGAAGCGGCCGGGCACAGGGGGCGTTCGGCGGCCGCGACCAGGTGTTCGCGGTCAGCGTCGTGGTGCTGGCGGCCAAGCTGGCGAAATGCGACGGGCCGGTGAACCGCGCGGAAATCGACGCCTTCAAGCGCGCCTTCCGCATCCCGCCGGAAACCGCCCGCGACATCGGCCGGCTGTTCGACCAGGCCCGCGACAGCCAGGACCGCTTCGAGACCTATGCCGGCGAACTCGGCGCGGCGTTCGCCGACACGCCCGGCCTGCTGGAGGATGTGCTGGGCGCGTTGTTCGCCATAGCCCGCGCAGACCGGCCGCTGAGCGCCACCGAGACCGGATTTTTGCAGACGGTGTGCGTGCGTTTCCGGCTCGGCCAGGCGGCGTGGGACCGCGCGCGCGGCGTCAGGCCGCGTATGGCCGCGTCGCACGAGGTGAGCGTCGACAACTATGCCGTGCTGGGCGTCACGCGAGCATCGAGCGACGCCGACCTGCGCGCCGCCTGGGTGCGGCTGATGCGCGAGAACCATCCCGACAGCCTGGCCAGCCGGGGGGTGCCGGCGGAGTTCATTGCCCGCGCCAGCGACAAGGTCGCCCGCATCAACGCCGCCTGGGACCACATCAAGCGCGAGCGGAGACTGTGAGCGCCGGCTTTCCGCCGGACGAAATACTTCCCGGGCTTGCGGTCCGCGTCCGCGCCAGCCCCAACCAGTCCGAACGCCCGCCGGGCATCCCGGTCGACATGCTGGTGCTGCACTACACCGGCATGACCTCGGCGGCGGCGGCCATCGACCGGCTGTGCGACCCGGCGGCGAAGGTGTCGTCGCATTACGTGGTCGAGGAGGATGGCGGCGTCTGGGCGCTGGTGGACGAGCGCCGGCGCGCGGCCCATGCCGGGGTGTCGTACTGGCGCGGCCATACCGGGCTGAACGACCGCTCGGTCGGGATCGAGATCGTGAACCCCGGTCATTCGCACGGCTACCCGGACTTCCCGGTGCTGCAACTGGCCAGCGTGTGCGACCTGTGCCTGGGCATCATCGCCCGGCATGGCATCCCGGCGCGCAACGTGGTGGCGCACAGCGATGTCGCACCCGACCGCAAGGACGATCCGGGTGAGAAGTTCGACTGGGCCGGGCTGGCGCGCAACGGAGTCGGGCTATGGCCGCGCGACTCGGACGACCTGGGCGCGCATGGCGGCACCCATGGCGCGGTGCGCGATGCCGCCCGCCTGCGCGACGTGCGCGCGGCACTGGCCTGGATCGGCTACGACGTGATGCCGGAGGGGGCGCTCGACCCGGCGCTGGCGACGGTGCTGCGCGCCTTCCAGCGGCACTGGCGCCCGGAGGCGGTGAACGGCCAGGCCGATGCGGGCACGCTGGTGCGGCTGCTGGCGGTGGCGCGGCTATGCGGGGGGTAGAACGACCCCAAGGCTTGCCGCAAAGCTGCAACGACGTTGACGCCGCCGCCGTCAGCGCGCATGTCACCGCCTGCCAGACGGCCGGACGGCCGCTGTCGCGGCGCGAGTCGCGATGGAGGAAAGTCCGGGCTCCACGGGAATACGGTGCCGGCTAACGGCCGGCGAGAGCGATCTTAGGGAAAGTGCCACAGAAAACAAACCGCCGGCATCCGGGGCGACCCGCTGCCAGCAAGGGTGAAACGGTGCGGTAAGAGCGCACCGCGCCGCTGGCAACAGCGGCGGCAGGGCAAACCCCACCGGGAGCAAGACCGAATAGGGGCGGCCGGCGGCGATTCGCGAGAATCGGACGCGGGGACATTCCCGTCCCGTCGCCCGGGTTGGTCGCGCGAGGCGCGCAGCGATGCGCGTCCCAGAGGAATGGCCGTCTCGTTGCCGGAAACGGCGGCGGACAGAACCCGGCTTACAGGCCGTCTGGCGCCTCCTCAACGTAAAAAAACGAAAACTTTGATAAAACGACAGGGTACAACTCGGCGACAGAATTACACCTCTGCAACTCATTGATATAACTGTAGGTTCTTCCTGCGTTCCAAATCGCGTCAGCTTTAATACCTTTGACGCCCATGCCTGCCCATGATATCCCATGATCTCCCAAGCGTTCGGTGGGAGGTGAGGTCAGGGAAAGGGCGCAGCCGGTCGGATGACCCAATTCCTCGGCACGCACCTGAACAAACTCGATGCAAAAGGACGGGTGTCCATTCCGGCGCCGTTCCGTGCCGCGTTGCGGCCCGAGGTCGCCGGTGGGGCCGCCCTGGTGCTGCGTCCGTCGCATACCCATCCCTGTGTCGAGGGCTGGCCCGCCTCGGTGTTCCACACGCTGGCCCAGCCGCTCGACGACCTGGACGTGTTCAGCGAGGAACATGACGACCTCGCGGCCACATTGTATGCCGACGCCTACCCGATGGAGCCGGATCGCGAGGGCCGCATCGTGTTGCCGGAGGCGCTGGTCGAGCACGCGCAGTTGCGCGAAGGCGTGGTGTTCATGGGGCTTGGCCGCATCTTCCAGATGTGGGAGCCGGCCGCCGCCGAGCAGCGCCGGCAGGAGGCCCGCAACCGGGCACGGGCGCGCGGGCTGACTATCTCGGGGTCGGGATTATCGCGCTTCGACAAAAGTAGTTTTATCGAGACTCCGCCAGCATGAGCCATGTTCCGGTCATGCTTCCCGAAGTCCTCGACCAACTGGCCCCTCGCGCCGATGCCGCCTACCTGGACGGGACGTTCGGCGGTGGCGGCTACGCGGCGGCCATTCTGGCGACACCCGGCTGCACGTTGTGGGCGATCGACCGCGACCCCGAGGCGATCGCGCGGGGCGCCGCGTTGGCCGCCGCCCATCCCGGCCGGCTGCATCTGTTGCAGGGCCGTTTCGGCGACATGCTCGATCTGCTGCGCGGCCAGGGTGTCGCGAGCCTGGACGGCGTGGTGCTCGACCTCGGCGTGTCGTCGTTCCAGATCGACGATCCACAGCGTGGCTTCAGCTTTCGCGCCGACGGGCCGCTCGACATGCGCATGGGCCGCGACGGGCCGACCGCCGCCGACCTGGTGGCGAGCCTGGGGGAGGCCGAGCTGGCCGACACGCTGTACGACCTGGGCGACGAGCGGCTGTCACGCCGCATCGCCCGCGCCATCGTCGCCGCCCGCGCGGTGGCGCCGATCACCACCACGGCACAGTTGGCGAACATCGTGCGCGGCGTGGTGCCGAAGGACGGCTCCGGCATCGATCCGGCCACGCGCAGCTTCCAGGCATTGCGGCTGCGGGTGAACGACGAGATGGGCGAGATCACCCGTGCCCTGGCCCAGGCCGCCGCCCTGCTGGCGCCGGGAGGCCGGCTGGTGGTGGTGTCGTTCCACTCGCTCGAGGACCGGCTGGTGAAGCGGTTCGTGACCGATGCGGCGGGACGCGCGCCGCAGCCGTCGCGCCACGACCCGAGCAGCATGCTGGACCGCCCGGATGCCCAGTTCCGCCTGCTCACGCCGCGCGCGCTGCGCCCGGCTGCCGCCGAGGTCGCCCGCAACCCGCGCGCCCGCAGCGCCCGGCTGCGCGCCATGCAGCGGACCGGGGCGCCCACACCGGACCCCGCGCGAAACGGTGGCCACCAGCCTGTGACGGAGGCCGCATGATCCGCCCGTTCACCCTCGCCTGCATGATGGCCGCCGCCGGCTCTGGCCTGTACCTGTATCAGACCAAGCATCAGGCGCAGATGCTCGACCGCGAGATCGCGCGCGCCACCAGGGCGGCCGATGCCGCGCGGGAGCGCATTGGCGAGAAGCGGGCCGAGTACGCCCTGCTGAACGACCCGTCGCGGTTGCAGGAGCTGGCGAGCGCGCATCTTGTGTCGTTGCAGGAAACCGCGCCGACCCAGTTCACGACGATGGCCGAGTTCGACCGTCGCCTGCCGCCGGTTGGCGCCGCGCCGGTGGAACCGCCGCCGCTGGAGCCGCAGGCCCCCGCCGCGAAGCTGCCGACCGCCGCCGACGCGAAACCTGTCGGCCTGAAGCCGGCTATGGCCGTGGCCCCTGCCCCAGCGGTCATGTCGCAGGCCCATCCCGCCACGGCGGCGCCGCTGGCCATCGCCGCCGTCAGGCCGGCGTTGCCGGCGCGGGTCGCCGCGCGCCCGATCGTGCCGCAGGCGCCAGCCTGGATGGCCTCGATGCACGCGGCCCCTTCGTTTGACGCACGGACCGGCAATGCGATCCTCGCCGGCCGCAACCGGCAGGCTCAGGCGAGCATCGCGCCAGTTTCCGCCGTGGTGTCGTACGTCGCCCCGAACGCCTACGCGCCGCGCGCCTTCACCTACAACGCCGCCAGTTACCGGACGGCGGACGCGCGCGGCTTCGCGGTGCCGGCCACGGCACCCGTCGTGCCGGTCACGGTTTCCGCATTGGGCATGGCGCGTTCGCTGACCTCCGAGCCGGTTTACGCCCCGTATCGGACCACGGCGCGATGAGCGGGCGCGACGACCGGGAGGGCCGCGCCAGCCCGTCTCCCGCCACTCCCGCCCGCCGCTTCGGGGCGCCGCGCGATGCCGGGGTGCCACGCATGGAGCATATCCGCGTCACCGCGCCCGACCTGCGCCGGCGTGCGGCGATGGAGGTCACGAGAGGCCGGCTGGTACTGACGGCGGCCGGGTTCGGCGTGCTGTTCGTGGCGCTGACCCTGAAGCTCGCCGATGCCACCATCGTGCAGCCGGTCGAGCCGAAGGCGGTGGCGGTGATGGAGCGGTCCGACGCGCAAAAGCCGCGTACGCCCGCAACCACGCCCGACATCGGCGGCGACACCGCCCATGTCATCCCGGCGCTGGCCATGGGTGTTGCACCCTCCGCGCTCGATGTCATGCCGCACGCACGCCGCGCGATGATCACCGACCGCAACGGCGAGATCCTGGCGATCTCCCTGCCGACCGCCGGGCTGTATGCCAACCCGCGCGAGATGATCGACACGGCGGAGGTGGCGCACAAGCTCAAGCTGGTGCTGCCGAGCCTGGACGAGGCCACGGTGCGCGCCCGGCTGGCCGACAGCACCAAACAGTTCGTCTATCTGGCGCGGCAGGTATCCCCGCGCGAGCAGTTGGCGATCAACGCGCTGGGCGTGCCGGGCATCTCGTTCCAGGCCACCGAGCGCCGGCATTATCCGCTGGGGCGGCTGGCGGCGCATGTGCTGGGCGGCGTCGACACCGACGGCCACGGCATCGCCGGCGTGGAGCGGCAGTTCAATGCGCGCTTGCAGGACGGTTCCGGCCCGCTGCGGTTGTCGCTGGACGTGCGGGTCGAGGCGGTGGTGCGCGACGAGTTGCTGAAGGCGATGACCGAGTTCCAGGCGATCGGCGCGTGCGGCATCGTCATGGACGTGCGCACCGGCGAGGTGCTGGCGATGGTCAGCCTGCCCGACTACGACGCCAACGACATCGGCCACACGGCGCCGAACGACCGCTTCAACCGCGCCGTCACCGGCATGTACGAGCCGGGCAGCACGTTCAAGCTGCAAACCGCCTCGATGGCGCTGGACGATGGCGTGGTCAATATCTGGAACGGCTTCGACGCGACCTCGCCGATCCATATCGGCCGTTTCACCATCAACGACTTCGAGGGCAAGCACCGCTGGCTGTACCTACCGGAAATCCTCGCCTACTCCTCCAACATCGGCGCCGCGCGGATGGCCGAGGCGGTCGGCGCGGAACGCCAGCGCGCCTGGCTGGACAAGCTCGGCATGTTGCGGCGCAGCCCCATCGAGCTGCCTGAGGCGGGACGTCCGCTGTTCCCGCCATTGTCGAACTGGAAGGAGATCGCCACGCTGACCATCGGCTTCGGCCATGGCATCGCCGTCTCGCCGCTACAGGTGGTGACCGGCACGGGCGCGGTCGCCAATGGCGGCGTGTTCATGAAGCCGACCATCCTTGCCGTCGACCCGGACGGACCGCCGCCGCAGGGCACCCGGATCATGCGGCAGGCAACCTCCGACATCGTGCGCAAGCTGATGCGGCTGGTGGTCACGGACGGCTATGGCCAGCCGGCCGAGGTGCCTGGCTACTTCGTCGGCGGCAAGACCGGCACGGCGGAGAAGGTGGTGGGACGCGGCTATGCCAAGCATGCGAACGTCTCGGCGTTCATGAGCGCGTTCCCGATGAACGCGCCGCGCTACGCCGTGTACATGATGCTCGACGAGCCGAAGGGCAACGCCTCGACCGGCGGCTTCTCGACCGCCGGCAAGGTCAGCGCGCCGGCCGCCGGGCGGGTGATCGCGCGGATCGGCCCGATGCTGGGGCTGTTGCCGGAGACCGACCGCGCCGCCGAAATCCAGGCGTCGTTGGCGATCCCGTTGCAGCCGGCACGCCCGCCGGGCGTCCGCGCCGGGTTGCCGAGCGCCGCCCTGCCACCGCCCGCAGCACATGGCGGGGCACGCGGGCCGTTGCCGGCCAGCCAGCCGGTGATGGTGAGGCCCGTGTTGGCACCTGGGCCGCGCGACATGCGCCACGAGGCGTTCTGGCAGCCGCCGGCGACCGTGGCCGATGGCCCCGCCGCCGAGTTGGCCGACGCGGGCGCCACCGCCGATGCGAATCGCTGACTGTGTGAACCGGATGCCCGACCTGGCGCATGGCGCGGAGCGGAGCGTTGCCACATGGCGCGCGGCCGGCGATGTGCAGGTGACCGCGATCACCGCAGACAGCCGCGCCTGCCGCCACGGCTCGCTGTTCGTGGCCTATCCGGGGCATAGGGTCGATGGCCGCTTCTTCATCGCCGAGGCGGTGGCGCGCGGCGCCGTCGCCGTGCTGGCGCCGACCGGGACGCCGTGGCCGGCCGGGGTGGCGCCGCGCCCGCTGATCGAGGACGCCGAGCCGCGCCTGCGCCTGGCGCAGATCGCGGTGCAACTGGCCGGGCCGCCGCCGCCCACCCTGGTCGCGGTCACCGGCACTAACGGCAAGACCAGCACGGTCGATTTCCTGCGCCAGTTATGGACCCTGGCCGGACGCTCCGCCGCCAGCCTGGGCACGCTGGGTGTGGTCGCTCCCATGGCCGGCATCGCCACCGCCGGCGCCATGACCACGCCCGACCCGGTGCTGCTGGCCCGCACGCTGGCCGAGCTGGCGCAGGCCGGGGTGCGCGCGGCGGCGTTGGAGGCATCGTCGCACGGCCTGGACCAGTTCCGCCTGGACGGCCTGCGCATCACGGCCGCGGCGTGGACGAGCTTCACCCGCGACCATCTCGACTATCACGGCGACCTCGCGACCTATCGGCAGGCCAAGCTGCGGCTGTTCCGGACGTTGCTGCTGAACCGCGGCACGGCGGTGGCGCCGACCAGCCTGGACCCCGATACGATGACCGGGTTGGCGGATATCGCCCGCCGCCGCCGGCTCGATTTTCGCACCGTCGGCGCGGGCGGGTCGGCCATCGCAGTGGTGCGCGCCATCCCGCAGGCGGATGGGCAGATACTGGAGTTGCTGGTCGACGGCAGCCGCCACGACCTCGCCATCGCCTTGCCGGGCGGCTTCCAGGCCGACAACGCGCTGGTGGCCGTCGCCCTGGCCATGGCGAGCGGGTGCGCCGACGCGCTGACGCTGTTGCCGCGACTGGTGGGCGTGCGCGGGCGGATGGAGCTGGCGGCGCGGCTGCCGAACGGCGCCGCCGCCTATGTCGATTACGCGCACACCCCCGACGCGCTGGATCGCGTGCTGCGGGCCTTGCGGCCGCATACCGCCGGGCGGCTGGTGGTGGTGTTCGGCGCTGGCGGCGACCGCGACCGGGGCAAGCGGCCGCTGATGGGCGCCGCCTGCGCCGCCCTGGCCGATCTGTGCATCGTCACCGACGACAACCCGCGCACCGAGGCGGCGGCCAGCATCCGCGCCGCCATATTGGCCGGCTGCCCGGATGCGACCGAGATCGGCGACCGCCGCGCGGCCATCGCGGCGGGGCTGGCGGCGCTTGGACCAGGCGGCGTGCTGGTGGTGGCCGGCAAGGGCCATGAACTCGGCCAGGTGGTCGGCACCGACGTGTTGCCGTTCGACGACCGCGCGGTGATCCGCGAACTGGCCGGCGTGGCGTGAGCAAGCTGTGGCCTCCCGCCGAGCTGCTGGCCGCGACCGGTGGGTTGCTGCGCGGGCCGTTCGCGGCCACCGGCGTGTCGATCGACAGCCGCACCACCAGGCCGGGCGACCTGTTCGTGGCGCTGGTGAGCGAGACCGGCGACGGCCACGACCATGTCGCCGCCGCCCTGGCCCGAGGCGCCGCCGGCGCGATGGTGCATCGGCTGCCCGATGGCGTGGCCGACGACGCGCGGCTGTTGCAGGTCGGCGACACGCTGGCCGGGCTGCACGCGCTGGGCGCCTATGGCCGCGCGCGGTTCCAGGGCCGCGTGGTCGCCGTCACCGGCAGCGTCGGCAAGACCACCACCAAGGAGATGCTGCGCACCGCCCTGCTCGGGTTTGGCCGCACCTGGGCCGCCGAGGCGTCGCACAACAACCATTGGGGCGTGCCGCTGACGCTGGCCCGGCTGCCGCCGCGCCATGATTTCTGCGTGGTCGAGATCGGCATGAACCATGCCGGCGAGATTGCCCCGCTGGCCCGCCTGGCCCGCCCGGACGTCGCGGTGATCACCGCAGTGGCTGCGGCGCATATCGGCCTGCTCGGCAGCCTGGAGGCGATCGCGCGGGAGAAGGCGGCGGTGGCCGAGGGCCTGGCGCCCGGCGGCGTGCTGGTGGTGCCGGGCGACGCGCCGATGCTGGCGGGTTTTGTCACCCGCGCCGACGTGGTTCTGCGCCGGTTCGGCACCGAGGCGGCAGCCGATTGCCGGCTGCTGCGCAGCGACAGCGATGCCGTCCACAACAAGGTGGCGGTGGCGGTGGATGGCGAGGCGGTGGCGTTCACCCTCGCCGCCCCCGGCGCGCACATGGCGATGAACGCCGCCGCCGTGCTGGCCGTCGCCCGTGCGCTCGGCCTGTCCGCAACCCTCGCCGCCAAGGCGCTCGAAGGCTTCGCTCCCGGCAGCGGACGCGGCGAGCGGCGGCGTGTCACCGTGCGCGGTGGTACCGCGACGCTGCTGGACGAGAGCTACAACGCCTCCTCGGCGTCGATCCGCGCGGCGCTGGCGGTGCTGTCGTTGCAGGGTGCCACGCGGCGGCTGGCGGTGCTGGGCGACATGCGCGAGCTGGGCGAGCACGGCGCCGCCGAACACGCCGGCCTCGCGCCCGACATCGCCGCCCATGCCGACCTGCTCTACACCTGCGGCCCGCTGATGCGCCTGCTGCACGACGCGGTTGCCCCGCATCTGCGCGGCGCCCATGCCGAGGACAGCGCGGCACTGGCGCCGCTGGTGGCCGCGTCCTTGCGCCACGGCGATGCCATCCTGGTGAAGGGCAGCCTCGGCAGCCGCATGAGGGTCGTCGTCGAGACTCTCGAAGGCGCTGGCTGATGCTGTTCAACCTAGAGCGTCTGGTCGGGCATGAAATCCCGCAGATCAACCTGTTCCGCTACGTCACCTTCCGCTCCGGCGCCGCGTGCCTCACAGCACTGATGGTCGCCCTGTTCATCGGCCCGGTGTTCATCCGCTGGCTGAAATCGGTCCAGCTCGCCGGCCAGCCGATCCGCCCCGACGGGCCGGAGCGGCACATCCTGGAGAAGAAGGGCACGCCGACCATGGGCGGCGTGCTGATCCTGTCGGCGCTGGCAATCTCGACATTGCTGTGGGCCGACCTCACCAACGGCTATGTCTGGGCGGTGCTGCTGCTGACGCTCGGGTTCGGCGCGATCGGCTTTGCCGACGACTACATCAAGCTGTCGCGGGCGAGTTTCAAAGGCCTGTCGGGGCGTGGCAAGCTGTACGCGCAGGCGGCACTCGGGCTGGGCGCCACCATCTGGATCGCGGCCCTGACGCCGGCGCCGCTGAACAGCGGCGTGGCCGTGCCGATCTTTAAGGACGTGCTGATCCCGCTGTCGTACGGCTTCCCGCTGTTCGGCGCGTTCGTGCTGATCGGCGCCAGCAACGCGGTCAACCTGACCGACGGGCTGGACGGGCTGGCAATCGTGCCCACCATCATCTGCGCCGGCGTGTTCGCGTTGATCGCCTACCTGGTCGGCAACCATCTGTTCGCCGACTACCTGAAGCTGAACGCGGTGCCCGGTACCGGAGAGCTGGCGGTGTTCTGCTCGGCGCTGGTCGGCGCGGGGCTGGGTTTCCTGTGGTTCAACGCGCCGCCCGCGCGCGTGTTCATGGGCGACACCGGCAGCCTGGCGCTGGGCGGGGCGCTGGGCGCGGTCGCCATTGCCACCAAACATGAAGTCGTGCTGGCCATCGTCGGGGGCCTGTTCGTGGTCGAGACGGTCAGCGTCATCGTCCAGGTGTTCTGGTTCAAGCGCACCGGGCGGCGGGTGTTCCTGATGGCGCCGTTGCACCACCACTTCGAAAAGAAGGGCTGGGCCGAGCCCACCATCGTCATCCGGTTCTGGATCATCTCGATGATCCTGGCGCTGGTCGGCCTTGCCACGTTGAAGATCCGATGAATTTCCCCACCGACATTTTTGCCGGCGAGCGTTTCGCAGTGGTCGGCCTGGGCCGCAACGGCCTGCCCGCCGCCCGCGCGCTGGTCGCCATGGGCGCGGAGGTGACCGCGTGGGACGACAGCGAGGCCGCACGGGCGCAGGCGGGCGACCTGCGCGTGGCGATGCCGGTGCTGGACGGGCTTTCGGCCCTGGTGCTGTCGCCGGGCATTCCGCATTCGTGGCCGCAGCCACATCCCATCGCGGCGGCGGCGCGGGCGGCCGGTGTGCCGATCCTGTCCGACGCCGACCTGTTGTACCGCGCCGTGCGCGCCAGCGGGTCGCAAGCGAAGTTCGCAGGCATCACCGGCACCAACGGAAAATCCACCACCACGGCGTTGCTGGCGCACATCATCGCCGCTGCCGGCGGGCCGGTCGCAGCCGGCGGCAACCTGGGCACCGCCGCGTTGTCGCTGCCGTTATTGGGCAATAACGGAGTCTATGTTCTGGAAATGTCCTCCTATATGTTGGAGCGAATCGATGCCCTGCGGTTTGATGTTGCCGTAATGATAAATCTCAGCCCCGACCATATCGACCGGCACGGCAACATGGCCGGATATGCCGCCGCCAAGCGGCAGGTATTCGCGCGGCAGGTGGCGGGCGACACGGCGGTGATCGGCATCGATGACGCCGCCTCACGCGAGATGGCGGCGTGGCTGCATACCCAACCTGCGCAGGTTGTCGAGGTATCCAGCGCGGGTTCCGTGCCCGGCCTGGACCGCGCCACCGCCCTGCCCGGCGCGCACAATGCGCAGAACGCCGCCGCCGCGACGGCATCGGCGCGGGCATTGGGGATCGCGCCGGAGGAAATCGCCAAGGCGATAGCGAGCTTCCCCGGCCTGGCACACCGACAGGAGCTGGTAGCGGAAATCGACGGCGTGCGCTTCATAAACGACAGCAAGGCGACCAACGCCGAATCGGTGGCGCGTGCGCTGGCCTGCTACGGCCGCGTGGTGTGGATCGCCGGCGGTCTGGCAAAGGCCGGTGGCATCGACAGCCTGGTTGCGTTCTTTCCGCGCGTGGCGCACGTGTTGCTGATCGGCCGGGATGCGCCGGCCCTGGCGGCCACGCTGGCCGCGCACGGCGTCTCGTTCGAGGTTGCGGATACGCTCGAGCGTGCGGTTCCGGCCTCCTGGGCGTGCGCGCGGACAGGTGCCGCCGATACCGTGCTGCTGTCGCCAGCCTGCGCCAGCTTCGACCAGTTCAGCGGCTTCGAGGCGCGCGGCGAGCAATTCCGCACTCTGGTGCTGGAACTTTCGCAAGCTGCCGTCTCACAGGCCGCCGTCTCGCAAACCGCCGTGGGGAGGGCCGCCTGATGCCGGTCCTCTCGCGCGCCGACACCTCCGTGCTGGGCCGTTGGTGGTGGACGGTGGACCGCTGGACGCTGCTGGCCATCGCCACGTTGATCGGCTTCGGCTACGTGATGATGCTGGCGGCAAGCCCGGCGGTGGCGGAGCGCATCCATCAGGCGCGCGACGTGTTCATCCTCAAGCAGGTGTTCTTCCTGGTCATGGCCGGGCTGATCGTGGTCGGCGTGTCGCTGCTGTCGCCGCGTGGCGTGCGCCGGGTCGCCATCGCCGGCTGCCTGATCGCATTGGCGCTGACCGCGCTGACCCTGGTGGCCGGAGTCGAGATCAAGGGCGCCCGCCGCTGGATCGCCTTGCCAGGCTTCTCGTTGCAGCCCAGCGAGTTCCTGAAACCGTGCTTTGCCGTGGTCGCCGCCTGGCTGCTCGCGGAACAGAAGAAGCCGGGCCGCTTCCCCGGCACAGCCATCGCCTTTGCGCTGTACGCGGCGATCGTGCTGCTGCTGAAGTCGCAGCCGGACATCGGCATGCTGGTCGTGGTGACCTGCGTGTTCTTTACCCAGTTGTTCGTGCAGGGCCTCAATCTTTGGCTGGTAGGTGGCCTGGCGGGCATGATCGCCGCCGGTGGTGCCGGCGCCTATGCGCTGTTCCCGCATGTGCGCAGCCGCGTCACCCGCTTCCTCGACCCGGCCGCCGGCGACAACTATCAGGTCAACCGCGCGCTGGAGGCGTTCGGCAGCGGCGGCCTGCTCGGGCGCGGCGCGGGCGAGGGCCACGTCAAGGACGTGCTGCCCGACGCGCACGCCGACTTCGTGTTCGCCGTGGTGGGCGAGGAGTTCGGCATGGTGATCTGCCTTGTCATCCTCTCGGTGTTCGCGTTCATCGTCATGCGCGGCCTGCTGCGCCTGCTGGCCGAGGGCGACATGTTCGTGGTGCTCGCGTCCGCCGGCCTGGTCGCGAGCTTCGGGTTGCAGGCGTTCGTCAACATGGCCTCCACCCTGCACCTGATCCCGACCAAGGGCATGACGCTGCCGTTCATCTCCTACGGCGGCTCCTCGGTGGTGGCGGTGGCGTTCGGCATGGGCCTGCTGTTGGCGCTGACCCGGCGGCGTCACTCCAGCGAGACAGCGTGAGGGATGCCCCGATCGTGATCGCCGCAGGTGGCACGGGTGGCCATTTCTTTCCCGCCGAGGCGCTCGCGGCGGAGTTGCTTGCGCGTGGGCGGCGGGTGGTGTTGCTGACCGATGCCCGAGCCGGGGCGCTGAACTCGCCCGCCTTCGCCGGACAGCGGACGCATGTGATCGCGGGCGCGGGCATCGCCGGGCGTGGGCTGGCGCGCGGCATCCGGGCGGCGCTGTCGATGAGCAAAGGTGTCGCGCAGGCCTGGCGGATCATTGTCCGGACCCGCCCGGCGGCGGTGGTCGGCTTCGGCGGCTACCCGTGCGTGGCGCCGGTGCTGGCGGCGTCG
>JAYTQW010000101.1:0-2405 GCA_043746535.1 Rhodospirillales bacterium | reverse complement strand
CGGCTCAACTGCGACCTCGCCATCATCGACAAGCGACGCGAGCGGGCCGGCGTCAGCGAGGTGATGAACGTGATCGGCGATGTCGCCGGCCGGCACTGCATCCTGGTCGACGACATCGTGGATTCCGGCGGCACGCTGTGCAACGCCGCCGCCGCGTTGATCGCCAACGGCGCCAGTTCGGCCAGCGTGTACGTGACGCACGGCGTGCTGAGCGGCGGCGCGGTGGCGCGCATCGCCGCAGCGCCGATCGAGACGCTGGTGGTCACCGACAGCATCCTGGCGACCGAGGCGGTGCGGCTGGCCGGCAACATCCGCCAGACCACCGTCGCCCGCCTGCTGGCCGAGGCGATGCGCCGCATCAGCGACGAAAGCTCCGTCAGCTCGCTGTTCGACTAAGGAACCGTCATGTCCAACCTGCCTTCGACCCCGTTCTGGTTCCTCCGGCACGGCGAGACCGACTGGAACGCGCGCGGCTGGTCGCAGGGCAATGTCGACGTGCCGCTGAACGCCGCCGGGCGCGCGCAGGCGGCGGCGGCGGCGCAACTGCTGGTCGGGCGCGGCATCGCCAGCATCGTCGCCTCGCCGCTGTCGCGCGCCCACGACACCGCCATCGTCGCCGGCCAGGCGCTCGGGCTGCCGGTGGAGATCGAGCAAGAGCTGCGCGAGGTGTCGTTCGGCGTACAGGAGGCGCAGCCGATGGCGGGAGCCTGGTTCGACGAGTGGGTGACCGGGACCGCGACGCCAGAGGGGGCGGAGGCTTTTGTGGACCTGCGCGCCCGCGCCGTCCGTGCCATCGCCCGCGCGCTGAGCCGCCCGGCCCCGGTGCTGGTGGTCGCGCACGGCGCGCTGTTCCGCGCGCTACGGGCGGAGATGGGGTTGGAGCCGAACGTACGCACGCCCAACGGCACGCCGTTCTGGTGCGTGCCCGGCCAGCCATGGACGCTGGAGCCGCCGATCTAAGGCTTGCGCCCGCACCTGGACTGGGCCAACTGGACCCGTTCATTCCCGGTGACGCCATGCGGACGGTCAACATCCACCAAGCGAAAACCAGTCTTTCACGGCTGGTCGAACAAGCGGCACGGGGTGAGTCGTTCGTGATTGCAAAACGGGGCAAGCCGCTGGTCCGAGTGAGCGCGGTCGAGGCGCCGGCAGTCCCACGCCGGCTCGGTTTCCTGGCCGGCGCATTCGATGTTCCCACCGATTTCGACACGATGGGCCAAGCCGGGATCGAGCGCCTGTTCGACGGCGCTACATGAGGCCGTCGCTCGATAACCCGATCCGGCAGGCTTGACCCTGCCTGCTTGCCGTTCGGGCTACAACCCGAACGCATAGAGCTTGCCGTCCCATGACGACACCAGCACCTGCCCGCCGGTGACAGTCGGGGCGGCGTAGATGGAGCCGCCCAGCGTCGCCGTGAACAAGGTGGCGCCGGAGCTGGCCTGCAGCGCCATGAACGTCTGGCCGGCGCCGTTGCCGTAATAGACCATGCGGTTGGCCTCCGATGGCGGCGAGATGCTTTGGCCGAGTTGCCCGTTGGGACCCGAACTCTCCGGCGTCGACCACGCCTTGACCAGTTGGCAGCCGGTGGCCGCCAGACGCCACGCCTCGATGCGGTCGAGGTCGGTGATGATGAGCTGCCGGCGAGCCTGGTCGTAGCTGACGTCGCCGACGAACGAGTGGTTGGGTATCTGCTGCGTCGGGCCGGAGCCGATGGCGTTGCGGCTGAAGATGTCCACCACCCCGGCCTTGTTGATCGCGGCGAAGCTGGTCGGGCAGGTGCGCAGCATCTGGTAGAGCACCGGCGTCGAGCCGAAATCGTTGTCGCCGGACGGCACGTTCGGGAAGTCGCTGGCCAGCAGCGTCATGTCCTGGGTCAGCTTTGCCACGTGATCGCCGAGGAAATCCGACTCCTTGGCGGAATGCAGCAGGTTGCCGGTGGCGATATACAGCGGGTGGATCGACTGGGTGAGGTCGATCGCGACACCGCCCGGCCCCCAGACGCCACCGCCGCCGGAGCCATAATGGGTCACGGTGGTGCCGGATGTCTGCGTCCCATCGGTGTAGATCACGCTGGTGATCGCCGGCGGGTTGGCGGTCCGCACGCGCAGGACGCGGCCATGATAGGTGTTCTGGTCGCACATGCTGGCGGTAGTGACGAACAGCCCGCCATTGTCCACGTTGAGGCCGCCATAGACGTGCTCGAGCGCCGCGTTCGGCAGGATCGTGACCGGCCAGCCAGGGACGACCGCTCCGGTGCCGACGGCGTACGCATAGGCCTTGCCGTCCCCGCCCATCGCGTAAACCCGGCCCTCCAAGCGCACGAAGATTGCGGTCGCGGAGATGCCGAACTGGCCTTTCGGCAGGTCGCCGCAGCCGGGTGTGGTGAAGCCAGTGTCGTGCGACCA
>JAYTQW010000100.1:0-5469 GCA_043746535.1 Rhodospirillales bacterium | reverse complement strand
GGTGCTGCATCGTCCGATGCGTGTGCTGGCGCAACGGCTCGCGGCGGCGGGTGTCGCGGTGCTGCGGTTCGACTACCCCGGCACCGGCGACAGCGCCGGCCTCGACACCGATCCCGGACTGGTCGCGGCTTGGCTGCAATCCATCGACGACGCCGCCAGCCAGTTGCAGATCCTGACCGGCGTGACCGAGATCGTGCTGTGCGGCGTGCATCTTGGCGCCAGCCTCGCCGCCGCTGCCGGCAGCCGGCGTCAGGACCGGCGCATGGTGCTGCTCGCCCCCGTGCTGTCCGGGCGCCGCTTCCTGCGCACGCTGCGGCTGATCGCCAGCGTCACCCTCGACGCCGCCCCGCCCTCCACGACCGGCGGCTTCGCGGTCGAGGCTGCCGGGTTGCGGCTGACCGAGGAGGCCGCCGCCGAACTGGACCAGATTGACCTCGGCCGGCTGCCGCAGTCGCCCGCGCAGCACATCCTGCTGCTGGATGCGACCGCCGCCGAAACGCAAAGCGTGCTCGCGACCAAGCTGCGCCATGGTGGCGCCACCGTGGACCATGCTGTCTTCCCAGGTCTCGACCGGCTGATGGTCGACGCGGACCGTAGCCAGGTGCCGGACGCCGCCTGGACGAAGGTGACGCACTGGCTGTTGGATGGCGCGGCGCAGCCGGCGGAGGCGACGCCGCCGGCCCGGCGCAACGCCCCCGCCGGGGACTGGGCGCCGGCCGATTGGGCGCCCTGGTATCCGACCCCGCAGGCCACCGAGCGTCCGTTGCAGTTCGGCGCTCCCGGCCGGGAGATGGTCGGCATCCTGTGCGAGCCGGCGACCGCCCATGCCAGCACCGGCGTGGTCTTGTGCAACACCGGCGGCAACCCGCATTACGGGCCGGGCCGGCTGTCGGTGCATCTGGCCCGCCTGCTGGCGGCGAACGGCATCGCCTCCCTGCGTATCGACCTGCCCGGCATCGGCGACGCGCCGCTGCCGGACGAGGCCAGCCTGCCGCATATGTACGTGGTCGACCGTGGCCAGGACCTGCGGCTGGCGCTCGACCAGTTAGAGGCCCTGGGTCACACCCGGCTTGCCATCTTCGGCGTCTGCTCCGGCGCGTTCCACGCGCTGCGCATGGCGCTGGCCGATCCCCGCGTGCGTGACGTGATGCTGGTGAACCAGCTCATCTTCGACTGGGGCGAAAATCGCCTGATCGGGCTGCTGCGCCGTGGCGTGCGGCTGGTTTCCCATCGACGGTTGGAGCCGGACGAGGAGAACACCGGCTCCGAGGAGTTGCTACAGGCGCAGCTCAGCCATACCCGCAAGGGCTGGCAGCGGGTGCGCCGCGCCGGCTTCCATCTGGCGCAGATCGGCCGCCGGCTGGGCTTGCCGGTCGCCAACGACCCGCGCCGCCGCTTCAGCAGCCTTGCCTTGCGCGGCGTCCGCACGCTGATCGCGGTCGGTCGCCAGGATGCGTCGCTGACGCTGCTGGAGGGTCATTTCGGCAGCGAGGGCCGCGTGCTGACCGCATTGCCGGGCACCACGCTGCTGATCGACCCGGCCTTCGACCACTCGATGGCAAGCCAGGCCGCGCGCGAGCGGATCGGGCCGGCGCTGGTCGGCTTCCTGACCTCGGTGCCCGCGCAACCCGCCTGAGTGAGACGAGGCCCGGCGCGGGAACTCCGTGGTTGCGGAACCATTGAGGTTGCAGCAACGGCAAGGAGCCTGCCATGGCCAGCACGGACGATACCAAGCAGCACCTTTGGTCGCTCATCAAGGACATCAAGTTTGCCATGCTGACCACCGAGGACGGCGCGCATCTGCGCAGCCGCCCGATGGCCACGAGCCAGCGCGAGTTCGACGGCGCGTTATGGTTCTTCACCCGCGCCAGCGCCCCGAAGGTGGAGGAGGTCCGCGCCGACGAACGGGTGAACGTCAGCTTCTCGGCGCCCGACGACCAGACCTACGTGTCGATGTCCGGTACCGCGCATGTGGTCCGCGACGCCGCGGAGATCGATGCGCATTGGAGCAAGAGCGTTGCCGCCTGGTTTCCGAAAGGCCGTGCCGACCCAGACATTGCCCTGCTGCGCGTCGATGTGGAGCAGGCCGAATACTGGGATGCCCCGTCGTCCTCGATGGTGCGTGGCTTTCAGCAGGCCAAGGCGCTGCTGACTGGTACCACGCCAAACCCCGGCGAGAACGAAAAGGTGACGCTCTGACCATGTGAGGGCGCGTAGCCGGGCGGCTGGATTCCAGCCGCCATCTCAGCTATGCCGCACCGCAGCGGGCCGGTGATTCCCTCATCGCGTTCTGTCGTCGCATCGGGAAGTCGCCATGAGCCTGCTCAGCATCGAGAGCGTAACCTTGCGCATGGGCGGCCGCACGCTGCTGTCCGAAGCCGATCTGACGGTGGATATCGGTCGCCGCATCGGCTTGGTCGGTCGCAATGGTGCCGGCAAGTCGACTCTGCTGAAGGCCATCGCCGGCGAACTGGCCGTGGACGGCGGCAACATCCGGCTGTCCTCGCGCGCCCGCATGGCCTGGGTGAAGCAGGAGACGCCATCCGGCCCGCAAAGCCTGCTCGACACCGTGCTGGCCGGCGATCAGGAGCGGTTGCGCCTGCTGCTCGAAGCCGAGCGCCACGACCTTCCCGCCGAGCGGATCGCCGCGATCTATGACCGGCTGGAGGTGATCGGCGCCGACTCGGCCCCCTCGCGCGCCGCCACCATCCTGGCCGGCCTCGGCTTCGACGCCGATGCGCAGGCGCGCGCTGTGTCGTCGTTCTCCGGCGGCTGGCGGATGCGGGTGGCGCTGGCCACCGTTCTGTTCTCCGCGCCCGACCTGCTGTTGCTGGACGAGCCGACCAACCATCTCGACCTCGAGGCGACGCTGTGGCTGGAGGGCTGGCTCGCCCGCTTTCCTGGTGCCGCCCTGGTGGTCTCGCACGACCAGGGCCTGCTCGACCGCGCGGTGCAGGCCATCGCTCATCTGGATAAGGGCAAGCTGTCGCTTACCCCGGGCGGTTACAACGAGTTCGTCCGCATCCGCACCGAACAGGCGATGCAGCAGGCGCGCATGGCGGAGAAGATCACTGCTCAACGTGCCCATATGCAGTCCTTCGTCGACCGCTTCCGCGCCTCCGCCAGCAAGGCACGGCAGGCGCAGTCCCGCCTCCGCGCGCTAGAGAAGATGCCGGCGATGGAGAGCGTCATCGAGGACGCGCCGACCCGCTTCGCCTTCCCGGAGCCGACCCGCCTCGCGCCGCCAATTCTGAGCATGGACGAGGTCTCGGTGGGCTACGGCGGCACACCGATCCTGAGCGGGCTGTCGCTGTCGCTGGCCATGGACGAGCGCATCGCCCTGCTCGGCGCCAACGGCAACGGCAAGTCCACCTTCGCCAAGCTGCTGGCCGGACGCTTGCAGCCGATGGACGGCCATCTGCGCCGACCAGGCAAGCTGCGCGTCGGCTACTTCGCCCAGCACCAAGAGGCCGAGCTGGTTGCCGACGACTCGCCGCTCGACCATATCGGCCGCGCCCTGCCCGATGCGCCGGTGACGGTGCTGCGCGCGCAACTGGCCCGCTTCGGCCTCGACGTGGACCGCGCCAGGACACCGAGCCGCAGCCTGTCCGGCGGCGAGCGCGCCCGGCTGCTGCTGGCGCTCGCCACCCGCGACGCGCCGCAGATGCTGATTCTGGACGAGCCGACCAACCACCTCGACATCGACGCCTGCGACGCGCTGGTGCGTGCCCTGGGTGCCTATTCCGGCGCGGTCATCCTCATCACCCACGACCCGCATCTGGTCGAACTGGTCGCAGACACGCTGTGGCTGGTCGATGAGGGCACAGTACGCGCGTATGAGGGCGACATGGACGACTACCGCCTGCTGCTCGGCAAGAGGGGCAAGCCGGCGCGGGCCGAGTCGGGACCGAGCCGCAAGGACGAGCGCCGCGCGCGAGCCGAGGCGCGGGCGAAGATGGCGAAGGCGGCGTAAGCCACCGCCAGGACATCCCGCGTCCTGGTGGGGCGCGGGCAAAGCCCTCGCTTTACGCCGCTTGGGCTGGCACCTGTGCGAACAGCCCCATGTTGGCGTTGCCCCAGGTCCTCAGCGTGACCAGCACCGGTTCCAGGCTGCGGCCCAGCGGCGAGAGGCTGTATTCGACCTTGGGCGGCACCTGCGCATAGACACGACGCACGATCAGGCCGTCCGCCTCCAGTTCGCGCAGTTGATTGGTCAGCATCCGCTGTGTCACCTCGGGCATCCGCCGGCGCAGTTCATTAAAGCGCGCGGTGCCGCCGAGCAGGTGGTACAGGATCACGCATTTCCACTTGCCGTCGATCAGGCTGATGGTCGCCTCCACCGCGCAGCCGGGGTTGCAGTCGAAGCCGGTATGGCGCGGCTTGGCCATCATGGTATCCTTTTCGACACTATAGACAGATATTGTGCGTACTTGGCGACATAGACCATAGGCTCTATGTGCGTTGCTCACAACTCAGGGAACCGCGCCATGCGAGCCGTCGGATACCAGCAGTCAGGCACCATCGACCGCGAGGATGCGCTGGTCGATATCGAATTGCCGCTCCCCACGCCCGGAAACCGCGACCTGCTGGTCGAGGTGCGCGCGGTGTCGGTCAACCCGGTCGATGTGAAGATCCGCCAGCGCGACCAGCCAGACGCAGGCGCATGGAAAGTGCTCGGCTGGGACGCGGCGGGCGTGGTCAGCGCGATCGGAGCCGGCGTCACGCTGTTTCATCCAGGCGACGAGGTGTTCTACGCCGGCGCGATCGGACGGCCCGGCACCGATGCGCAATATCATCTGGTGGACGAGCGCATCGTCGGCGCCAAGCCGCGCTCGCTCGACTGGGGCGCCGCTGCGGCGCTGCCGCTGACTGCCATCACCGCCTGGGAGGGGCTGTTCGACCGCCTCGATGTGCGCCGCCCGGTACCGGGGGCGGCATCCGCCATCCTGATTGTCGGCGGCTCCGGGGGCGTCGGCTCCATCGCCATCCAGTTGGCGCGGAGCCTTACCGAACTCACCGTCATCGCCACCGCCTCGCGGCCCGAGACTCGCGCGTGGGTCAGCGTGATGGGCGCCCATCACGTCATCGACCACGCGCGCCCGCTGGCCGAGCAGGTCGCCGCCCTGGGCCTCGGCGCCCCGGCGTTCGTGTTCTCGACCACGCAGACTGCCCAGCATCTGAGCGAGATTGCCAAGCTGATCGCGCCACAGGGTCGCTTCGGCCTGATCGACGATCCGGCCACGCTCGACATCAATACGTTCAAGCGCAAGTCGGCGTCTGTCCATTGGGAATTTATGTTCACCCGCTCGCTCTTCGAGACGGCGGACATCGGCGAACAGGGCCGGTTGCTGAACGAGGTTTCGCGTCTGGTCGATAGCGGCGCGCTCGCCCATCGTCGACGCCACCACGATCGACATGGACAAGGTCTACTTCGCCGCGCGCTGGGACAAGGGCACAGCCGACTACATC
>JAYTQW010000099.1:0-4866 GCA_043746535.1 Rhodospirillales bacterium | reverse complement strand
CGGAGCTGACGTGACCGGCGCGACCACGGCGGACACCGGCGCATCGGCCGCGCCGGATTTCGATGAAGCCTTCCTGGGGCGGTTCACGGAGCTGTTGCGGTGGCGGCGCGACGTCCGGCATTTCCGGCCAGACCCGGTGCCGATGGACCAACTGCGCCGTCTTCTGGACCTGGCGAACCTCGCGCCCTCGGTGGGATTGAGCCAGCCATGGCGGTTCGTGACCGTGAACGATCCCGCCCGCCGCGCCGCCGTGCGCGCGAACTTCGCGGCGTGCAACGCCAGCGCGCTGGCCAGCCAGGACGCCGGACGCGCAACCTCCTACGCGCGCCTCAAGCTTGCCGGCCTCGATGAGGCACCCTGCCACCTCGCCGTCTTCGCCGAGCCCGATCCACGCCAGGGACACGGCCTGGGGCGGCAAACCATGCCGGAGACGGCCGCCTACTCGGCGGTGATGGCGGCGCATACGCTCTGGCTCGCGGCGCGGGCCGCGAAGATAGGCCTGGGCTGGGTGTCGATCCTCGAGCCGGAAGCCGTGGCGACCGCGCTGGACGTGCCGAGGAGCTGGACGTTCATCGGCTATTTCTGCCTGGGGTATCCTCAGGCCGAGCACGAGGCGCCGGAACTGGAGCGGCTTGGCTGGGAAGTCCGCCAACCCGCCGGCGCCACTCTGCTCGACCGCTGACGGCCATCAGCTCACGCGGCCACCGGCTCAGGCGGCCATCGGCAGTCCCTCGGTCAGGCTGGCCGGCACCCAGCCCTCGTGCGCCGCCAGCAGGGCGTCGACCAGCGCCCAGATCTGGTCCAGGTCCAGCTCCGCCGCCGTGTGCGGGTCGAGCATCGCGGCCTGATAGACATGCTCGCGCCTGCCGGTCAGCGCGGCCTCGACCGTCAGCGACTGCACGTTCACGTTGGTCTGGATCATCGCCGCCAGTTGCGGCGGGATGCGCCCGACCCTGGTGGGTTGCAGGCCGTTGCGGTCGACCAGGCACGGCACCTCGACGATGCAGTCGGACGGCAGGTTGGTGATCAGGCCGTGGTTGGGGACGTTGCCATAGACCACCGAGGGCGTGCCGGTCTGCATGCTGTGGATGATCATGGAGCCGTATTCGACGCTGCGCGCGACCTCCAGCGGCGTGGCCGGGTCGGACAGGCTCTGGCGCAGCGCGTCCCAGCCGACGATCTGCCGCTCGCACCGGCGCGGGTACTCGTCCAGCGGCACGTTGTAGCGCTGGATCAGGTCGTCGCGCCCGCGCCTGATGAACCACGGCACGTATTCGGCGAAATGCTCGCTGCTCTCGGTGACGAAGTAGCCGAGCCGGCCGAGCATGTCGTAGCGCACCCGGTTCCAGTCGGGCACCCGGCCCTCCTCCACCACCTTGCGGATCAGCGGGTACAGGTCCTCGCCGCCACGCTCGAACTTCAGGTAGAACGCCATGTGGTTGATGCCCGCGACGAGGTAGCTCACCTCCCCGGCCGGCACGCCGATATCGGCGCAGAGCTGCCCGGCGGTCAGCGGCACGCTGTGGCACAGCCCGACCGTGCGCACGGCGCTGGCCCGCGCCAGCGCCCAGCAGTTCATCGCCATCGGGTTCACGTAGTTGAGGTGCATGACATCGGGGCACAGCCGCTCCATGTCGCGCGCCATGTCCAGCAGCACCGGGATGGTGCGCAGGGCGCGCATGATGCCGCCTATGCCCAGGGTGTCGGCGATGGTCTGGCGCAGGCCGAACCGCTTGGGCACCTCGAAATCGGTGACGGTGCAGGGGCGGTAGCCGCCGACCTGGATCATGTTGATGGCGTAGTCGGCGCCGTCCAGCGCCCGCGCGCGGTCGGTGGTGCCCTCGATGGTGGGATTGACGCCCAGCGTGCTGGCCACGCGACGCGCCATGCGCTCGCTCTCGCGCAGCCGCTCCTCGTTCACGTCGAACAGGCTCAGCCGGCATTGCGCCAGCTCGGGGAAGGAGAGGATGTCGCCGGTCAGGTTCTTGGCGAACACCGTGCTGCCGGCGCCGATCATGGCGATCTTGGGATGCAGGAGGCTGCTGGTCATGGCGCACCTTATCGGCTCGGTCGTGGGATTGTGGCCAACCTATCACTTTTTCACGGCAACCACCCGGTCCAGCGCCGAGCGGATCATGCGGGCGAGCACCCGGTAGCCGTTGTCGCTGGGATGGATGCCGTCGCGCGCGAAGTAGGCCGGGTTCTGGCGCTGGCCCGGGTCACGCAGGCCGGGCGCCCCGGCATAGTCGATCACCGCATCGGCGCCAGCGGCGTTGGCCAGCAGCAGGCGGTTGTAGCGCGACAGGTCGGCCTGCTGTTCGGGCGCCCACTGCGTGCGCTGCAACTCGGTGGAGACGATGACCTTCCAGCCCTGCGCGTGAGCCAGTGCCACGTACCGGGAGAAGTTGGCGTAGGTCTCGGCGGAGGTCCTGCCAGCGGCGAGGTCGTTGTCGCCGGCATGGAACGCGATCACGTTGTAGCGCGCGTCGCGCTTGTACAGCGGCTGCACGACGCGGCCATAGCGCTCCAGCGTCGCGAATACCGGCAGCCCCGATACCGCGACATCGGCGATGGCCGCCGGATGCGCCAGCATCGTCCGCAGTTGCGCGTCGGGCGTCTTGCCGGGCGACGCCTCCTGGCCGAGCGACACGCTGTCGCCGTCGAACACGATGTTGCCTTCCGCAGGGCCTGCGGATGCCGCGCTGGCCCGACCCAGACCCATGGCGGCGATGAACAGGGCCATCGCCCACCGCGCATACCGCAAGGCTGGCACCGCAGCCGCGCCGTGGACCGTCATTCGAGTTGCCATTGCCAAACCC
This sequence comes from Rhodospirillales bacterium, assembly GCA_043746535.1. GTDB lineage: Bacteria > Pseudomonadota > Alphaproteobacteria > Acetobacterales > Acetobacteraceae > CAVRQM01. The sequence continues at coordinate 2,047 of JAYTQW010000099.1, read as the reverse complement.
CCGCTCTCCGCTGGGCGCCGTCCTAACGCGAGAAGGCGGCCGGGGCGAGCGAGGCCTGGTTGTCCTGCCGGCAATCCTGGAACGGCGGCAGGTCGGCGGTGATGCCGTCGACGATGGCGGGGGCGACCCGGATGTGCCCGTTGGCGTCCAGATGTCCGTCGACGGCGTAGTACAGGCTGGTGACGCTCGGCGCGCTGGTCACCGCCGCCGTGGTGTCGATGAACGCCACGCCGTGCCTGGCCGCGATCCGCGCCAGTTCCCGGTTGATGACATAGGGGTGGATGCCAGGCGGGACACTACTTTTGGCGGCAAGCTCGGCCTGTGCCCGCTGCGGCACGAACACCAGCGCCATCGGGATGCCGGCGGCATGGAACCGGTCGGCGATGGTGCCCACCATCTGGTCGTAATGCTCCATCTGGCCGCGCCAGAACGGGTTCAGCGGCTCATGCAGGTAGGCCGCCTTGTTGCCAGAGCGCAGGTACAGGGAGAGGTAGAGGTCGACGTTCTGGAACAGGAAATGCTGCACGACGCCCCAGGCGGCGCTGCCATTGACCAGGCTGTGCAGTTGCAGCAGCAGGTTGTCCCGCCGTGGGCCCGGCTCGTGGCCGGTGGCGGCGCCCTCGCCCTCGTCGGGACGCTCCAGGTCATAGGTGGACACCTGTAGCATCACGGCATCCGGCTTCAGCGCCAGCGCGTCGTCGACGCGGTTCAGCACGCGGGTCCAGAAGACGAGGTAGCCGCCAAGGTCCTGGACCTCGACCGGCGCGCCGCAGCGCCGGGTCAGCGCCTCCGCCGTGCGGGTGGCGAAGGTGTCGCGCTGCGGCACCAGGTAGCCCTGCGCCACCGACGAGCCGAGCAGCACCACGCGGCGGACGCCGGCCGGCGCCGGACCGCACGGGGCGTCGGTGCGGTAGCCGCACGCGTTGTAGCGGTTGATCACCCACGGACTCTCGAAGCTCTTGATCTTCGAGACGCAGTTCGGCTTGTATTTCAGGCCGAGGCGCTGGTCCGGCACCAGGCAGGCATCGTCCTCCTGGGTCGTGATGGCGGCACGCGCAACCATCTCGGTGGCAGTGACCATGAACAGGATCGTCAACACGCTGATCAGCGGCAGCAGGAACAAGTCACGACGGGGCAATTTTGGTGGATGCTGCAACGATTTGTGCGCAAAAGTCTGGTTGTCCATCTATCCAAAACTCCTTCGACTCAAATCGCAATCGAGATGGCGCGGTGCGCGTGCATCGGCCATCGATTGGCAAGCTATGTTGGCCAAACTTACGACAGGCCTCTTGCTACGCGCGTGAAGATTTATCAATCAATCAAATTAAGGAGATAACGCCATACGTGTATTTGCATCTATCGAATAAAACAGCTTTGACAAGCTGAGTATCAGTATATTTTCATTTTTATCTAGAAATATAACCGGCGATAATTATGATCGAACCTGATCCAGAGATGTCTCGGCAAATTTTTAGCTGCCACAGGCAGGCTTGTCGGCTCTGGCAACAATAATGTAGTTTGGCCGAGGGCGAGGGATTGTCAGTGAACCGATATCCTGATCATCGGCACCCTCGTCCTGCCCAACGGATCGGCGAACAACCAATCGCCGGGGTGAAGGCGGTGCTGAAGGCGCCCCTGCCCACTCGTCTCCAGCCACGGCGCCGTGCCGCACGCCCGCCACCTGGCCGCGCGGCCACGCCCAGCCTTACGGCTCCTTGTCGTCGAAAGCCTGGCGCGCGCCCTCGACGGCCTGAAGGTTTTCCGATGCCCAGACCCAGACGCCGCAGAAGGCCGCGCCAAGGCCCAGGCCGAGCACGGTCAGCCTGTATTCGACCCTCGGCGGCACCACGGGATGGATGGTTCGCGTCACCAGGCCATCCCGCTCCATGTGCCGCAGGGTCTGGGTGAGCATCTTCTGGCTGATGCCCTGGACCAGCCTGCTCAACTGGGTGAACCGGACCTCGCCATGTTCGGTCAGGGCCTCCAGGATCAGCATGGTCCACTTGTCCGCCACCCGGCCGATCAGGTCGTTCACCAGCGCCTCCAC
>JAYTQW010000098.1:0-2049 GCA_043746535.1 Rhodospirillales bacterium | reverse complement strand
GGCGGAGGCGGCGGATGGGGCCGCGCTGCTGGTGGTCGAGTCCTCGATGGGGCTGTTCGACGGGGTGGCGGGCGAGCGCGGCCGGCGCGGCTCGGCGGCGGACCTGGCGGCGCGGTTCGGCTGGCCGGTGCTGCTGGTGCTGGACGTGTCCGGGCAGTCGCAGTCGGCGGCGGCGGTGGCGCGCGGTTTTGCAAGTCATGAGGCGGGCGTGCGGGTCGCGGGCGTGGTGCTGAACCGGGTCGCCAGCGAGCGCCACCGCGCCGGCGCGTCCGAGGCGATGGCGGCGATCCCGTTGCCGGTGCTGGGCAGCCTGCCGCGCGACCCTGGCGTGGCACTTCCGGAGCGGCACCTGGGCCTGGTACAGGCGCAGGAGCTGGGCGCCCTGCCCGCGCTGCTGGACGCGCTGGCGGAAATGGGCGAGCGGCATCTCGACCTCGACGCCATCCTGGCCGCCGCCACACCGGCCACGTTTGCGCACGGGCTCGCCGCGCGCCTGCCGCCGCCGGGCCAGCGGATCGCCCTGGCGCAGGATGCGGCGTTCAGCTTCATCTACCCGCATGTGCTGGCCGGGTGGCGGGCGCAGGGCGCGGAGATCGTGGCGTTCTCGCCCCTGGCCGACGCACCGCCGCCGGAGGATTGCGACGCCTGCTGGCTGCCGGGCGGCTATCCGGAACTGCACGCTGCCCGGCTGGGCGCGGCCTCCGTGTTCCGCGACGGGCTGGCACGGTTCGCGCGCACCCGCCCGGTGCATGGCGAGTGCGGCGGCCACATGGCGCTGGGCGTGTCGCTGGAGGATGCCGAGGGGGTGACGCACCCGATGGCCGGGCTGCTCGGCCACGCCACCAGCTTCGCCCACAGGCGGATGAACCTCGGCTACCGCGCCGCGACGCTGCTGGCCGACTGCGCCATCGGGCGTGCCGGCGCCACGCTGCGCGGCCACGAGTTCCACTACGCCCGCACCACCGACCCCGGCCACGATGCCCCGCTGGCCAGCCTGACCGATGCCGCCGGACGCGCGCTGGGCGACGCCGGCGGCGTGCGCGGCCGGGTCAGCGGCAGCTTCTTCCACGCCATCGCGTCAACCTCCTTGTGACAAGGCTCCCATGACCCGCTTCGCGACCATCGCCGACATCCGTGCCCTGGTTCACGACCTGCCGCACGGCCACCCGGACGCGGCGGAGGCGGTGCGCGCGCGGCAGGGCGAGCTGACCAAGCCGCCCGGCAGCCTTGGGCGACTTGAGGAGTTGGTGGCGTGGCTGGCGCGGTGGCAGGGCCGCGCCATGCCGCGCCTGGACCGGGTGGAGGCGCTGGTGTTCGCGGGCAACCACGGCGTCGCGGCACGGGGCGTGTCGCCGTATCCGGCGGCGGTGACGGCGCAGATGGTGGGCAACTTCGCCCATGGCGGCGCCGCCATCAACCAGTTGGCGCGTGCCGCCGGAGCAAGCCTGCGGGTGATCCCGCTCGACCTCGACACGCCGACCGCCGACCTCACCGTCGCACCGGCGATGGACGAGGCCGGGTTCCTGGCGGCGGTGAATGCGGGCTTCGCGGCGGTCGAGCCGGGGGTCGACCTGCTGTGCCTGGGCGAGATGGGCATCGGCAACACCACCGCCGGCGCCGCGATCTGTGCCGCGCTGTTCGGCGGCGACGGCGCCGGCTGGGCCGGGCGCGGCACCGGCGTCGACGATGCCGGGCTGGCGCGCAAGCGGGCGGTGATCGACGCCGGGCTGGCGCTGCACGCCGGCCGCGACCCGCTGGCGGTGGCGCAGTGCCTCGGCGGGCGGGAGCTGGCGGCGATCCTGGGGGCCACGCTGGCGGCGCGGACGCTGGGGACGCCAGTGCTGCTCGACGGCTTCGTCTGCACCGCCGCCGCAGCGCCGCTGGCCAGGCTGGCGGCGGACGCCCTGGCGCATTGCCAGGTGGCGCATGTCTCCGCCGAGGCCGGGCATCGCCGGTTGCTGGCGGCGCTGGCGATGCCGCCGCTGCTCGACCTCGGGATGCGGCTGGGCGAGGCGTCCGGGGCGGCGCTGGCGGTGCCGCTGCTGCGCG
>JAYTQW010000097.1:0-3210 GCA_043746535.1 Rhodospirillales bacterium | reverse complement strand
GGGTTCGCATAGGCGGCAACGGCGGCCCCGAACGCCTCGAAGATCGCGCGTGAGGTGGCGTCGGTGGCGAAATCGTACTCCGGGTGCCACTGCACGCCGATTGCGAAGCCGGGCGCGTTGGCCACCCGGATCGCCTCGATGGTGCCGTCCACGGCCACGCCCTCCACCACCAGCCCCTGCGCCAGCCGGTCGATGCCCTGGTTGTGCAGGGAGTTCACCGCGATCTCCCGGCTGCCTGCGACGCGGTGCAGCCAGCTTCCGGGCGCGACCCGTACCGCGTGGGCCTTGCCGATGCGCACGGCAGCGTTCTCCTGCAACGGCGTGGAGTGGTCCAGACGGCCGGGCAGGTCTTGCAGGCGCTGGTGCAGGCTGCCGCCGAGCGCCACGTTCATCTCCTGGAACCCCCGGCAGATCGCCAGCAGCGGCAGGCCGCGCGCCACCGCCGCGCGCACCAGCGGCAGCGTCACGGCGTCGCGCGCGCAATCCTCCGGGGTGCCCTCGGCATGGGGCGGGCCGGCATACTGGCTGGGATGCACGTTGGAGCGGCTGCCGGTGAGGATGATGCCGTCAAGCCGCGCCAGCAGCGACTGGGCGTCGCAGGCCGAGCCATTGGCGGGCAGCAGCACCGGCACAGCGCCGACCAGACGCTCGGTGGCCTGGATGTAGGTGTCGGACGCGCCATGGTTCGGCGTGGCAAAGGTGCCGAACAGCTTGGTGCAACAGGAGATTCCGACCAGCGGCTTCATGGTGCGAAGGATAATGCGGATTTACGGCGACAAAATGAAGACAATTCCGCTGCACTGCGGCATAGCTCGTCACTTGAAGTTCTGGTCGGCGTCCGGCGTGAACTTCGGGTTGATGTACACGAACAGCTTCGGGTCGAGGCTGCCGCCCAGCTCGACGTTGAACAGTGTCACCTGAGTCTCCTGCGCCTGTGCGTCCACCACCCGCCATTGCTTCAGCATCAACGGATTGTCGGCGAACACCAGGGTCAGCGTGCCGTCGCCCGGGCTTGCAGTGCGGTACACCGTGACCTGGATCTGGCCCGGCTGCCGGTCGATCGCGGTGATGGTGACATCGCCGGTCAGGGTGGCGCGGTCGCGCAGCAGCAGGCCCAGCGGCGTCGAGTCGATCGGCAGGTTGCTGGTCTGGTTCAACTGCTTGTCGCGGAACACGAACAGCCCGTTGCCGGCCACCAGCAGCAGCGGCGAGGGCGGGTCGTACTGGAACCGCATCCGTCCCGGCCGTTGCAGCCAGACCAGCCCGCCCGCCGTCGCCCCATCCGGCGCGACTTGCAGGAACCGCGCCTTCATGGTGCGCAGGCCGTTGAGGTAGCTCTCGATGCGGGCGATGTCGGCCCGGTCCTGCGGCGTCAGCGCCAGTGCCGGGGCTGCGGCGAGGGCAGGGGAGGCCAGCGCCAGCAACGGCGACGCGAGCATCGCCCGGCGGGTGAGCGGGCGGGTCATGCCACCACATCCTGGGCGGGCACGCCCTTGCTGGTCGAATACTCGAAATGCAGCGCGGTCCCGGGACGCGCGATCGGATGGATCGCGTGTGCCGCCATTGCCGCCTCGCTGAACCCCTGCAGGATCAGCTTCAGCTTGCCGGGATAGGCCGCCACGTCGCCGATGGCGAAGATGCCGGGAATGCTGGTCGCCAGCGTGGCCGGCTCGACCGCGATATGGTGGCGCTCCAGCGCCAGTCCCCAGCCGGCGATCGGCCCCAGATCCATCGACAGGCCGAAGAACGGCAGCAGCACGTCGGCCTCCAGGTGCCGCGTCGCCCCGTCCAGGTCGGCCACCTCGACGGCACGCAGCGCGCCCGCCTCGCCGTGCAGGGCGTGCAACTGGTAGGGCACCACCATCTCGATCTCGCCGCGCGCCGCCGCCGCATGGAGCTGGCTTTCGCTCTCGGGCGCCGCGCGGAACTTCGCCCGCCGATGCACCACCTGGATGCTGCGGGCGACGCCGCGCAACGCCAGCGCCCAGTCCACCGCCGAGTCGCCGCCGCCGGCGATCACCACCCGCCTGCCGCGCAGATCCTCGCGGCGGCGGACATAGTACTGCACGCAACCACTGGCCTCGAACGCCGCCAGCCCATCCAGCGGCGGCCGGTTCGGCCCGAACGCGCCCGCCCCCGCCGCGATGATGACGGCCCGCGCGCCCACCGTCTCGCCGCGATCGGTGGTGAGCGTGAAACGGCCGGCCTCGCCCGCCAGTGCCTCCACCCGGCGGCCGAGCAGGCGCGGCACCGCGAACGGCGCGATCTGACGGTCGAGCCGGGCCACCAGCTCCCCCGCCTCGATCGCTGGATGCGCCGGGATGTCGTAGATCGGCTTCTCCGGATACAGCGCGCTGCACTGCCCGCCGATCTCGTCCAGCGCGTCGACCAGCACGCTGGACAGCTTCAACATGCCGCACTCGAACGCCGCGAACAGCCCGACCGGGCCGGCGCCGATGATCGCCACGTCGGTGGTGTGGGTTTGGGTCATGCCGGGAAATTAGCGACGCGGGCGGGCGGCGCAAGGCGGTGTGGCGGGGAGGGCTGGGATGCGAGGCCTTCATCGTGCTCCCGTCAGAAGACCTGCTCCGGCTCGCCGTCCAGTTGGTTGCCCAGACCGCGTGCGCCCGGCACGGAGTCCAGCAGCAGGCCGTGGCGCCGGGCCAATGTCTCGCAGTATGCGACGACCGACCTCGCCGCATGCAACCGCGGATCGTATGGCACCGTGTAGCGGAGCGCGTCGCCGGCATAGTCGATGGGATCGTCCACCACGCCACCCGTAATCAATTCGGGTGGCCGTTGCGCATTGAGGAACGCCGTATCGTCCAGCAACCACTCCGGATGGTCCCGGAGGTTGGTCAGCAGGCCGGTATAGTGCTCGGCCGTGTTGTTCCGTTCTTCTTGCTGGCCTGATGCCAGGACTTTCAACCGCCCGACCAGCGCCTTTGCCAGCATCTGCCAGCCGGAGCGCATGGGATAGTGCGCCAGCAGCAGATCTGGCGCGCGCACCGCCTGAATGGTCTGGCCAGCCAGGGAGATCGAATGATTGCCGTGCGCCACGGTGGCACCCCTGACCGCCAGACGGCCGCGCACGAAAACCTTCGGGACGTCGCTCGGCTCGCTGCGCCGGCGAATCCGCTTGGGCGCGATCGACTCGTCCGGGTTATCCGCGGCGGTCGCGTGATAGCTGACCAGGGCCAGTTCGAGACA
>JAYTQW010000096.1:0-1658 GCA_043746535.1 Rhodospirillales bacterium | reverse complement strand
GGCCGAGGCGCGCGCCGTGGCAGGCGACCTCGGCTCCGGCATGGTGGATGCGGATCTGCCCGCCATCGACCTGCACCGTGACCTCCGCGCCGATCAGCTTCCACGGCACGCTGTAGTGGTTGGTGTCGATAGCCTCCCACAACAGGCATGTTCGACGAGGTGCAGCGCGTCCCGGATGTTCGCTTCCCCTCTCCACAGACGGCCCTGGGACGGGAGTGGCGCATGGCCCGATCCCCTCACGCCTCGCGCACCTGATTCCGCAGCAGGCACATCACACGTTCCGGGCCGTGCTGGCGTCCCGAGTTGCGTCCACTTTCGGGGCCGTCTTTCTCAAAAAGGACGAGACTCGATGAGAAATCATGAGACTCCGTGCGGGTAAAAAGAGATCATCGACCATCCAAAATGCCGGAAATCTGCCGATTCCGGGTGAGACAGGTCAAACGTCAGGATGAGACACTTAATTTTTGTCTCAACGGGCGTGGGCGACGACCTGCCCTCGTGTGGAGTGACCCGCACGGGCGGCTTTGCACGCCGCAGCCTTGCTTGTTGCGCGTCAATCTAGACCACGTCACCGCATTGCCTCAATCTGAAGTGCGGCTGGACGATGATCTGTTGCCTCACGTGATTTGCTCCCCTGCCCGCCGAGACGGCCGGCCAGTCCGTCGTGCTGGACTACACCGCGACCGGGCTGACCCTGCGCCAAGATCCGCTCGCCTTGCTGCGGCCAACCCTGCGGGTACTGGGCTACCAGGACGCCCGGCGGCTCAACACGGCGCGGCTTGGCAGCACGATCCGGCTGCCGGGGATCGTGCTGATGCGGCAGCGGCCTGGCACCGCCAAAGGCATCGTCTTCATCACGGCGCCTGGGCAGCCACCATCGGCGTTCGCCGCCACGGTGCCATGCGGGCGCAGCCGGCAGTACCACGTGTCCCTGACCGGCTTCGCCGCATGGCGAGCAAAACTGGCCTCTTCGCGCGGCAGGCGTCACCATTTGTCGCCGCTATTTGGAATCAGAAACACAGGCTGGTTTTGAGCGATTACAGCATCATGACGTATGCCTACGCATATGCCGGCGCCATGCAAATGATCATGCCGATGCCGCCGAAAATAACCTACGCCTGCAATGCGACGGCATGATCCAGCCGAAGGGTGACGGGTCGCAGCGCCGCGGGTGACGGTGAGGCCTCGTCGCTGGCATCTGCCGGCCTGTGGGAGAGTCGGCAAACGCTGGCAGCGAGCTGGTGCGCACCTTCGCGATTCTGACCATGGCCGATAAGTCGTTCTTCATGGGCCTCCGTTCCACCACCCTCGTTCCTTGGGCGCCAGAGAAGAAGATCCCAGCGAGATCAGGGGAGTTTTGCCTGGTCGGCGCCTTGGGTCGGGAAGTCGGCAGTCCGATGCACCAGGATACGGGTGCTGCCGAGGCTCCTAACAGGGAGGTTCCTAAGCGGAAGGCTTCAGCTGCTCGGCAAAGCTTCCCCTGTGAGGGGGAAACACTGCGCAATCGGAAGGTTCCTGAAGGGAGCCGGCCCCGAGCACCCAACAGCCGTATCGACCTCAGGGCCAGAACTAACGAAACGTCCGGATTTGACAGTTAAGCGGACAAACCAAGAACTCACGCCGCCTTTCGGATGATGTCGAGACTGGTTCGCAGCGGC
>JAYTQW010000095.1:0-1957 GCA_043746535.1 Rhodospirillales bacterium | reverse complement strand
GCCGCTGCGAACCAGTCTCGACATCATCCGAAAGGCGGCGTGAGTTCTTGGTTTGTCCGCTTAACTGTCAAATCCGGACGTTTCGTTAGTTCTGGCCCTTACTGCGCGCGACGACCTGGGAAGAGCATGGCCGGGCGGAGAAACAGCGCTCGACCGAACAGAGAAACACCGACACGATGGATGTGGCGGCAACTGCGGACTCTACGGCAGACTGGAGGGAAGAAGGGGCTTATGTATCATGTGCTTGGCAACAACAGCAGACTGGATCAAGCTCGAACAGGCATAGCCTCAAAGGACTCACACCGGAAGCCTTTGCAGCCCGCCCCAGCCAGGGGCGTACAGAGAACGGATTCTGCTTATGACCGAGGACAAAGGGGTCAGGCCAAGCAGCATGCTTCATAGAACACTGCAAGCAATGGAGGCAACTGATGGCACCTAGCCGTTCTCTTTGCTTCATCTCAGCCAGCTTGGTTGGCTGGGAATGCTGGAGCGCATGGGGCTTCACCGCGCTTGAGAGCGTGGGCGTGATGCTGGCCATGGGCGCTTCGCTCCTGGTGCCCGCCGCGTTGTTCGGCCGCTCCCGCCACAAGCGGGAGGCTGACCGCCGCTGAAAAACGAACCCTTCTGGGGGTCCGTTGGCAATCCGCCAGCACTGAGGCCCAGTCACCTATGAGGTGACTGGGCCCGGCACGACCCCTGAACCCAGCACGATCCTGGCCGCCATCACACGCGACATGCGGATCACAGTTTATCTTCCTGACGTCGCGGTAGTTCATCGCGGGAGCGCAAGAATTATCGCGCAAGCCCCTTCCACGACTGGCTATGTTCACGATACGTTCGTGCTGTGTGGAAACCTGCTGGCGAGGGGCGATGGACAACACCGACATCTGCGCCCTGCGTTTGCAGATCGCCGCCATGGAGCGCGGCACGCGCCGGCACGCATGCGCGACGGCGCTGCCGTTCGGCATCGCGGCGATCGACCGGCACCTGCCGGGCGGCGGCGTGGCGCTGGGCGCGGTGCATGAGATCGCCGCCGCCGGCGCGGAGGTGGAGCATGGCGGCGCGGCGGCGCTGCTGGCCGCCAGCCTGCTGGCGCGGCGTCCCGGGCCGGTGCTGTGGATCCTGGCCCGGCGCGACCTGTTCGCCGCCGGGCTGGCCGGCGCTGGCCTGGACCCGCGCCGGATCGTGCTGGTCGAGGCCCGGCAGGACGCGCTGCAGGCGATGGAGGAGGGCCTGCGTGACTCCGCCCTGGCCGGGGTGGTCTGCGAGCTGGAGGGCCGGTTCGGACTGCTCGCCTCGCGTCGCCTGCAGCTCGCGGCCGAGGCGTCCGACACGCTGGGCCTGGTGCTGCGCCGCAGCCGCCGCTTCGACGACCCGGCGCTGAGTGCCTCGTCCGCGGCGACCAGCCGCTGGCGCGTCGGCGGCGTGCCCTCGCCGCCGCCGCTCAGCCACGCGCCGTCCGTGCCCGGCCTCGGCCGGCCGGTCTGGCGGCTCGACCTGGCGCGCTGTCGTGGCGCCGCACCCGCAACCTGGACCGTGGAGGCGCCCGATGCGCAGGGTCGTCTCGCTCTGGCTGCCGTTCTGGCCGACCGACCGGCTGCGCCGGCGCCGCTACGCCGCGCTGCCGGCTGATGTGGCCCTGGTCACCAGCGGCCATGACGGCCGCCGCATGGTGATCGCCTCCGCCTGTCGTGCCGCCCGTGGCCTCCTGCTGCAGGCCGGCATGCCGCTGGCCCATGCCCAGGCGATGGTGCCGGGCCTGACCATCGCGCCGGCGACGCCGGCCGAGGACGCGCAGGCGCTGGACGGGCTGGCCGCGTGGTGCCTGCGGCTCTCGCCGATGACGGCGGCCGATCCGCCGGACGGGGTGTGGATCGATGCGACCGGCTGCGCGCACCTGTACGGGGGCGAGCAGCCGATGCTGGCCCTGCTGTCCGAACACTTGGCCAGGCATGGG
>JAYTQW010000094.1:0-1945 GCA_043746535.1 Rhodospirillales bacterium | reverse complement strand
GCCGGTTTGCGGAGCATGACGCCGCCCGCTACCGTGGCGCCCACCAGCGTCACGCCAAGAGTCCGGCGCGAGATCATGCGCATGAAGGTTTGCCCCCGTTGAACGACACGCACGCAGCACCCGCGGACGGACCAGCCGCGAACCAGCAATGGGGCGGCCGCTTCGCCGGCGGGCCGGCCTCGGTCATGCAGGACATCAACGCCTCCATCGGCTTCGACCAGAAACTCTGGCGCCAGGACATCCGTGGCTCGCAGGCGCATGCCGCCATGCTGGCCCGGCTCGGGATCATCAGCCCACAAGATGAGCACGACATCCACGCAGGTCTAGACGCCATCGCCGCCGAGATCGAGGCCGGGCGGTTCGCCTTCGACATCGCACTCGAAGACATCCACATGAACATCGAGGCGCGGCTGACCGAGCGCATCGGCGAGGCCGGGAAGCGGCTGCACACCGGGCGCAGCCGCAACGACCAGGTGGCGACCGACCTGCGGCTGTGGGTGCGCGACGCCATCGACGGGCTGGACGCGCAGGCGGCCGACCTGATGCGCGCCCTGGCGGGGCGCGCGGCACAGCACGCCGCCGACCCGATGCCCGGCTTCACCCACCTGCAAACCGCGCAGCCGGTGACGTTCGGCCATCACCTGCTGGCCTATGTCGAGATGCTGGCCCGCGACCGCTCGCGGCTGGCCGATGCGCGCGCGCGCCTGAACGAGTGCCCGCTCGGCTCGGCGGCGCTGGCCGGCACCTCGTTCCCGCTGGACCGCGGCATGACCGCGCAGGCGCTGGGCTTCGACCGGCCCACCGCCAACTCGCTGGATGCGGTGTCGGACCGCGATTTCGCGCTGGAGTTCCTGGGCGTGGCGGCGATCTGCGCCATGCACCTGTCGCGCTTGGCCGAGGAGATGGTGATCTGGTGCAGTGCCCCGTACCGCTTCATCCGCCTGTCCGACGCCTTCACCACCGGGAGTTCGATCATGCCGCAGAAACGCAACCCGGACGCGGCCGAACTGGTGCGGGCCAAGACCGGGCGCGTCACCGGCGCGCTGGTGGCGCTGCTGACGGTGATGAAGGGGCTGCCGCTGGCCTACGCCAAGGACATGCAGGAGGACAAGCAGCCGGTGTTCGAGGCCGCCGAGGCGTGGGCGCTGTCGCTCGCGGCGATGGCCGGCATGGTGCGCGACATGACGCCCGATCTTACGCGGATGCGCGAGTTCGCCGGTTCCGGCTTCGCCACCGCGACCGACCTCGCCGACTGGCTGGTGCGGACGCTGCGGTTGCCGTTCCGCACCGCCCACCACGTCACCGGCCGGCTGGTGGCGGCCGCCGAGGCTCGCGGCGTCGATCTCGCTGGCCTCACCCTGGCCGAGATGCGGGCCGAGGAGCCGGGCATCACCGCCGACATCTTCACGGTGCTGACCGTCGATGCCTCGGTCGCCTCGCGCACCAGCTATGGCGGCACCGCGCCCGCCCGCGTGTCGGCGCAGGCGGCCCGCTGGCGGGAGTCGCTGGCATGAGGCGCGCGGTGCTGATCCTGCTGGCACTGGCCGGCCTCGCGGCGTGCGGCAAGGTCGGCTATCCGGTGCCGCCGGGACCGCCGGACCAGGTGATCTATCCACGGACCTACCCCGCTTATTGATTGTCGGCGTGGTTCAACTGGCCGGTGCGGGCGTTCCTGACTGGCGGGCTGCTGAAAAAGCCGAGTTCCGGGGGGTATTGCCTTGCCATGTCAAGACGGCGTCGAGGGCCGGGTCCGGGGTCAGCCTGGCCCACGCCTCGCCGTCTCGATCCGGGCTCACGCCCCGGCATCAGCGAAGAGCCTCGGCAGCCGGATGAGGGTGTGGGCGGTGGTCGCGAGGGCAAAGCTCCAGCCGACGCGCTCCCGTCCGCAGTGTCTTGTTGGCCGCAGCCCGGCCGCGCCCTTGATCCAGCCGAACACCTCCTCGAT
>JAYTQW010000093.1:0-2466 GCA_043746535.1 Rhodospirillales bacterium | reverse complement strand
GGCCTGCTGATGGCGGCACGCATCGTCACCGCGTTGTGCCACGGCGCCTTCTTCGGCATCGGCGCGGTGGTCGCGATCACGCTGGTGCCGCCGGCGCAACGCTCGCGCGCCATCGCCGTGATGTTCTCCGGCCTCACCGTCGCCAACATCCTCGGCGTGCCGCTGGGCACGGCACTGGGCCAATGGGCCGGCTGGCGGGCGAGCTTCCTGGCCATCGTGCCGGTCGGCATCGTGGCCGCCATCGCCGTCGCCCGCTGGCTGCCGCGCGCCACTGGCTCGGCGCGCATCAGCCTGGGCCAGGAGTTCTCGGTGCTGCGCCGCCCGCAGATGCTGCTGGCCCTGACCATCAGCATGATGTCCTCGGCCGGCCTGTTCGCCACCTTCACGTTCATCACGCCGATCCTGGAGCAGGTCACGCATTTGTCGCCGCACGCCGTGACCTGGGTGCTGCTGCTGTTCGGCGTCGGCATCACCGGCGGCAACCTGCTTGGCGGACGGTTGGCCGACTGGCGGCAGTTGCCGGTCATCGTCGGCATCCTGGCCAGCCTCGTGGCGCTCGCCATCCTGTTCGGGTTGAGTGCGGCGATGACGGTCCCGGCGGTGGCGATGGTGTTCATCTGGGGTGCGGTGCAGTTCGCCAACGGCGCGCCGTTGCAGACCCGCGTGGTCGATGAGGGCGCGGCGGCGCCAAACCTGGCCTCGACGCTGAACCAGAGCGCGTTCAATGGCGGCAACGCGCTGGGGGCGTGGCTCGGTGCCGCAGGGCTGCGCGCCGGCATGGGCTATGCCGAGCTGCCCTATCTGTCGGCTTCACTGGCCGCGATCGGGTTGCTGGTGGCGTTGGCCGCCGCGTGGCTGGCCCGGCGTCCGCGCCGGCAAGGGCGGGGATCAATGCCCGGCGTTGCCGCCTGAGAAGTCCGGGGCCGCGATGCCCGACGCCGAGAGCTGTTCGACCAGCGCCGCCTTGAGCCGCTCCAGCCCCTCGTCGCTCGATGCCTCGACCCGTGCCACCAGCACCGCCTGCGTGTTGGAGGCGCGCAGCAGCCACCAGCCATCCTCGGCCTGCACGCGCACGCCGTCGATTTCCGACACGCGGGCACCCTGCTCCCGCAGCCGGGCAGCCACCTCCTCGATCACCGCGAACTTGCGGTGGTCGTCGCAGTCGAAGCGCAGTTCCGGCGTATTGACCACATGCGGCAACGCCAGGCGCACCGCCGAGAGCGGGCCGTGCAGGCGGGCCGCGATGCCGAGCAGGCGCACGCCGGCATAGAGCGCGTCGTCGAAGCCGTACCAGCGGTCGGCGAAGAACACATGGCCGGACATCTCGCCGGCCAGCGGGCTGCCGACCTCCGCCATCTTCGCCTTGATCAGGCTGTGCCCGGTCTTCCACATCAGGGCGTGGCCGCCCGCCTTCTCCACCTCGTCGAACAGCACCTGGCTGGCCTTCACATCGGCGATGATGGTGGCGCCGGGATGGGTCTTCAACACGTCGCGGGCGAGGATGATCAGCAACTGATCGCCGAACAGCATGGCGCCGGTGTCGTCCACCACGCCGATGCGGTCCGCGTCGCCGTCGAAGGCGATGCCCAGGTCGGCGCCGCGCCTGCGCACCTCGGCCATCAGCGCCGCCATGTTCTTGGGCACCGTCGGGTCGGGGTGGTGGTTGGGGAAGCGGCCGTCGATCTCAGGGAACAGCACGGTATGGTTGCCCGGCAGCGAGGCCAGCAGGCGCGGCAGCACGTCGCCCGCCGCGCCGTTGCCATTGTCCCAGACCACGTCGAGCAGGCGGTCGCCGCCGTCCCAGTCGGACAGCAGCCGGGCCACGTAGTCCGATGCCACGTCCACCTGCCGTTCGGTGCCGGCCGCCGCCTCGGTCACGTCGCCGGCGGCGGCCATGCGGCCAATTTCGGTGATGCGCCCGCCGAAGAACGGCCTGCGGTCCAGCATCATCTTGAAACCGTTGTAATCCGGCGGGTTGTGGCTGCCGGTGATCATCACCGCGCCGTCGGTCTCCAGCTTGGTCGAGGCGTAGTACAGCATCGGCGTCGGGCCGAGGCCGATACGGGTCACGTCCATGCCGCTGGCCAGCAGCCCGGCGACGAGGTGCTGCTCCAGCTCGGGCGAGGACAGCCGGCCGTCATAGCCGACCGCCACGCTGCGCCCCCCCGCGCGCGCCACAATGGTGCCGAACACCCGTCCGATGGCGAACGCATCGGCCGGCTTCAGCGTCTGCCCGACGATCCCCCGGATGTCGTATTCGCGCAGCATGGTGGGGTCGAATTCATGCGTGAAGGCCATGGCTTGTCTCGCCTCGTCGTACAGGTGCTCGTCACGCATGGGCGGTGTCGCGATGGCCGAGATCAGGCTTTGTCGTCGCTGCCCACATCATGGACGCTGATCTCGTGCGCATAGTTGCGCAGGAACTGGCGCACCTGCGGCGCCAGGTCGGCCCGTTTCAGCGCAAAC
>JAYTQW010000092.1:0-3417 GCA_043746535.1 Rhodospirillales bacterium | reverse complement strand
CGATGGCGGCGTGGTGGCGGCGCCGCTGCCGGTGCCGAAGCCGCCGCTGGTGACGCCGCACCTGATCGAGCAGGCGGCGGCGCTGTTGCGGCGGGAGCGTGGCGTGCTGCTGATGCTGGGGCATGGCGCATTGCGCGAGAAGCCGCTGGCCGACGCGAACCGCATCGCCGTCGCCACCGGCGCCCGGCTGATCGCGCAGCAATCCAACGCCCGCATCCAGCGCGGCCGTGGCCGGGTGCCGGTCGCGCGCGTGCCTTATGTGGTCGAGGAGGCCCTGGCCGCGCTGGCCGGGGTGCGACACGCCATCCTGGTGGGCGCCGCCGACCCGGTAGCGTTCTTCGGCTACCCCGGCAAGCCCGGCCGCATGCTGCCGGCCGATGCCGTGGTTCACCTGCTGGCACGGCCGGAACAGGACCTGCCGGCGGCGCTCGCGGCCCTGGCCGACGCGCTCGATGTTCCCGCCGTGGCCGTCCCGTCCTCCGCCCCGGTGGGGGAGCCGGCGCGGGGCCGGGTGACCAGCGAGGCGTTCGGGCAGTCGCTGGCGGCGCTGCTGCCGGAGGCGGCGGTGGTGGTCGACGAGAGCATCAGCTTCGCGCGCGGCGTGTTCGCCCAGACCTACGCCGCCGCCCCGCATGACTGGCTGGCGCTGACCGGCGGCGCCATCGGCAGCGGCCTGCCGATGGCGACCGGGGCCGCGGTGGCGGCGCCCGGCCGGCGGGTAGTGTCGTTGCAGGCCGATGGATCGGCCATGTACACGCTGCAATCGCTGTGGACCCAGGCGCGCGAGCGGCTGGACGTCACCACCATCATCCTGGCCAACCGCAAGTATGCCATCCTGCTGGGCGAGCTGGCCAATGTCGGCGCCGGCAATCCGGGCCGAACCGCGCTGGACATGATGGACCTGGAGCGCCCGGTGCTCGACTGGGTGCAACTGGCCGCCGGCATGGGGGTCGAGGCGGCGCGGGCGGAGGATATGGAGCAGTTCAACGACCTGTTCGCCGCCTCGCTGCGTCGTTCCGGTCCGTTCGTGATCGAGTTGCTGATCCCGTGACCGACGCGCCGGCCACTGATGCGGATGCGGGCGGCCCCAGCGCCGAATCGTTCGAGCGCCTGGCGAGCCGGCTGGCGTTGCTGGTCTCGTCCGAGAACGAGGCCGACAATGCCGGACGTGCGGCGGGCGCGCTGGCCCGCCGGCTGGGCTTGTCGGGCGGCCAGCTCAAGGCGATGTTCCTGGCCGGCGCCGCCGCCACTGTTGAGGTGGCACCTCGCGTGATCGCCCAGGCTGGCGCAGTCAAGGGGGCGGGCGCAATCAATGACGCGGGCGCTGTCGAGCGTGAGACCGCTATGCTGCGTCACACCGCCGAGCAACTCGACCTGGCGTTGCGTCAGGTCAGCCGCGAACGCGACGTGCTGCGCCACGAGGTGGGTCAGCTCGGCGGCGTGCT
Organism: Rhodospirillales bacterium; assembly: GCA_043746535.1. GTDB lineage: Bacteria > Pseudomonadota > Alphaproteobacteria > Acetobacterales > Acetobacteraceae > CAVRQM01. Next base: position 1,972 of record JAYTQW010000092.1, on the reverse strand, counting down.
GGATGGGCTGCGCGCCAGCGCGCGCTTCGAGCGCATCATCGGCGGCGTGCTGGCGGCGGCCATGGTGGGCGGCATGGTGTTCGTGGCCCTGAGCGTCGGCTGGCCTGCCCGAGATCCCGGAGGAGCACAGGGCCACACGGCGGTAGTCCGCGACTCCGGCGCCGTCATCTATGCGCAGGCCGACACCCATGCCGACGTGCTGGGCCGCCTCCCGCCGGGCAGTCGGGTCGAGCTGCGGCAACTGGTGTGGCACCATTTCGCGCAATGGGCGGAGGCTGGCGGCGACGGGCAGATTGGCTTCATCTCGGTCAGCGATCTCGACCTGCCTTGATGGTTCCCTATCTTAATGGTTCCCCGTCTTCATAATCCCATGACGATTTCACTGGACACCGCGCCCCCCATCGTCTAACTCGCCGCGCTCAATCGGAACGCGGGAGACCGTGGCTGCCCTTGTCTTGGCGGCCGGGGTCGTTTGTACCGCGGTCCCTATGGCAAGGAGCCAGGGGTATGGCGAAGAAGATCGTCGGCTACATCAAGCTGCAAATCCCCGCCGGCAAGGCCAACCCGTCGCCGCCGGTCGGGCCCGCGCTGGGCCAGCGCGGGCTGAACATCATGGCATTCGTCAAGGAGTTCAACGCCGCCACCGCGCAGATGGAGCCGGGCACGCCGACGCCCGTGGTCATCACCGCATTCGGCGACCGCACCTTTACCTTCATCACCAAGACGCCGCCGAACACCCACTTCCTGAAGCGGGCCGCCGGCATCACCAAGGGCACCACCACGCCCGGCAAGGGTGCGCCGATCGGCCGGGTGACGACCACGCAACTGCGCGAGATTGCCGCCATCAAGATGAAGCACATGAACGCCAACGATGTCGACGGCGCCGTCAGCATGCTGGCCGGCTCCGCCCGTTCGATGGGCCTTACCGTGGTGGAGGGCTGAACCATGGCACATGACAAGCGCCTGGCCTCTGGCTACGGCACGTTCGACCGCACCAAGAGCTATCCGCTGGCCGACGCCATCGGCATGGTCAAGCAGAACGCCCGCGCCAAGTTCGACGAGACGGTCGAACTCAGCATGAACCTGGGCATCGATCCGCGCCACGCCGACCAGATGGTGCGCGGACTGGTCAACCTGCCGAACGGCACCGGCAAGACCGTGCGCGTCGGCGTGTTCGCGCGCGGCGCCAAGGCCGAGGAGGCGCTGGCCGCCGGGGCCGACGTGGTTGGCGCCGAAGACTTGGCCGAGAAGATCCAGGCTGGCGAGATCGACTTCGACCGCTGCATCGCCACCCCCGACATGATGGCGCTGGTGGGCCGTCTGGGTAAGATCCTCGGCCCGCGCGGCCTGATGCCGAACCCGCGCCTGGGCACCGTGACCATGGACGTGAAGGGCGCGATCACCGCCGCCAAGGGCGGTCAGGTCGAGTTCCGCGCCGAGAAGGCGGGCATCGTCCATGCCGGCATCGGCAAGGCCAGCTTCCCGGCCGAACAGTTGCTGGAGAACGCCCGCGCCTTCGCCGACGCCATCACCAAGGCCCGGCCGACCGGCGCCAAGGGCACCTATGTCCAGAAGGCCGCGATCAGTTCGACCATGGGTCCGGGCGTGCGCCTGGACGTGGCCAGCCTGAACGGCTGAACGAGATACGTCCCCGCCTGCGGGCGGGGGCGGGCAAGGGGCCTCGTGCCCCTGATACCTGTCCGAGACCGTACGTGTCCCGCCGTCGCGAGATGGCGGGATTTAAGGGGCGACAGCCCGCGCACGGGAGACGGGGAGCCACGGTATGCGGGCGCAGGCCCATCATGCTTTGGCGGTTCCGGCTACGGGGTTGCCGCGTGCTTGGCATTCCCGGTGTGGACAGGCGAACCGGGTTGTCCGGTCGCCTCGCTTGGCGCCTGTACGGCCTTAACGCCAACCCGTCGGCTGCGGTCCAAACGCCGCCGGCACATCATGGAGACGGGTTTTGGACCGT
>JAYTQW010000091.1:0-7076 GCA_043746535.1 Rhodospirillales bacterium | reverse complement strand
GGATCGGCGCGCACCTCGACCACCCAGGTTCCGGCGGCGGCGGACGCGGACAGCTTGACCGGCAGATAGAGCGAGGCATCCCCGCCGCGCGCGGGAGTGGCCTCGCTGAACACCTGCCCGTTGGGGCGGCGGATGGTGACGTGGGCCGGGAAGTCGGCGGGGGCGCCGGCATCGTCGCGCAGCAACGCCATCACCCGCACCGTCTCGCCCGGCCGGTAGATGCCACGGTCGAGCCAGACGAAGCTGTCGAGCGGGCCGGGCTGGGGAGCGCCCTCCACACCCCGGTCGGACAGGTCGAACGCGGCGGCGTTCAGGTCGAGGGCGGCGAAATCGTCGTCGGCGCCGAACGCATGCAGCACCGCCGGCGCCAGCGGCCCCTCGCCGCGCAGCAACGAGACCGGAAAGCGGGCCACGCCGTCCGCGCCGGTCGCCGCCTCGCCGAGCACGTCGTTGTTGCGCGCCAGCAGTTGCAGCCGCACGCCCGGCCGCACCGCGGCGTCCGAGTAGCCGCGCACCTGCACGGTCAGGCCATCGGCGCCGCGCCAGACGGTCGGCGCCAGGTCGGTGCGCAGGATCATCTGCACCGACGCCGCCTCGCTGGCGTCGGTGCCATCGCCGGGAGCGGCGATCAGCGCGTACAATCCCGGCCCGGCGGTCAGCAACGGCGGCGGCATCGGCAACGCGGTGCGCGCGATCTTGTTGGCCTGCCAGTTGGGGATGTCGGCGCGGCCCTTCCACACCAGCCGCCCGGTGTCCTCGCCGATGGCGCGCGCGGCGTACTGCTCGACCGCGTCGCCGAGCCGGTTCTCACGCAGGAACACCGCGACGTTGCGCTCGGTCAGGCGGAACAGCCGCAGCGAGACGCTGGACAGGTTGACGGTGCCGAGGCTCACCGCCGGCGCCTGCCCGCGCGGCAGCACGAACAGGCGGGTGTCGAACACCACGCGCGGGCTGCGGTTCGGCAGCACGAGGTCCACCGACAGATCCTTCGCCAGCGCCAGCGGCGTGCCGGCGTCGGTGCGGCTGGCCGGCAGCCCGGCGCGCAGGATCGCCCGCGTGGTGGCCCCGGACGGCAGGCCGGAGACACAGATCTGGTCGCCTTCGTGCGTGACCGCCGCGCCGGGCGCCGGGGGCGCCAGCCGCACCCAGTCCTGCGCATCGAAATCGGGGCTGCGGGTCGGCGGCACCGAGAAGGTCATGCAGGCGCGCGGCGGGTCGGCCTCGCCTTCGACGACGACCCTGCGCAACACGAAGCCGGCGGCGCGCTGGGCGTCGGCCAGCAGTCGCGTGTCGGCGGCGTTGCCGGGCGCCAGTTGCACCAGTTGCTCCAATGCCTGCACCGCCGCCTCGTTGCGGCCCTGCGCGCGCAGGGCATCGGCCAGCAGCCGCAGCGCGCTCGCCTTGTCGGCGGCCGCCTCCGCGCCGTCATAGGCCCGCCACGCCGCCAGCGCCGCGCGCCGCGCATCCGGCGGGCTCCGCGCGGCCAGCGCCTGGGCCAGGCCCAGCCAGTTGCCGGCGGTCGGCTGCCCGAGCGCCACGCGCCGCTCCAGCGCGGCGATCGCCGCCGCGACATCCTTGCGCTCCAGGGCGGCGGCGGCCTGTTGCTCGGCGGCGGCACGGGCCGGGTCGGACCCGCCGGCGGGGAACCGCTTCTGCAAGCCGTTCGCATAGGTGTCGGCATCGCTGGCAAGGCCGGGCAACGCGAGCTCGTCGGCCCGGGCGGGGTATGCCGGCAAGGCCCCGAACAGGGCCGCCATCGTGCAGGCCAGCAACAGAATGCGTCGCATGATGGCTTCCCGACAGCTTCGCCGCGAAACTATCACGTTCCCGCGAAGATTGCGCCTAGATCGTGACCAGCCTCAGATCGCCACCGGGCCAGCATCCGCGACCGGCATGATCCGGGCCGGCGCATCCAGCGTCCGCGCGGCCAGCAGGTCGCGAATCTCCTCCAGCAGCTTCTGGTCCGGCGTGACCACCGTCGCCACCGGCTCGGCCGCCTGCCTGCGCGTCAACCGGCTCAGCGTCCGCACGATCCAGAACACCACGAAGGCGACGATGAGGAACTGGATCACCGCGTTGATGAACAGGCCGTAGTTCACCGTCACCGCCCCGGCGGCGCGGGCGGCCTCCAGCGTCGGCGCCGACGCGCCCTTCAGCGTCAGGAACAGGTTGGAAAAATCGATGCCGCCCAGCAGCAGGCCGATCAGCGGGTTGAACACGTCCTTGACCAGGCTGGAGACGATGCCGGTGAACGCCGCGCCGATGATGATGCCGACCGCCAGGTCGACCACGTTGCCGCGCGTGATGAACGCCTGGAACTCCTGGGTCCAGGACGGCCGATGCAGGATAAGGGGCACGCGCATGGATTTCCTCCGGCTATGTTATGGCCGGAGGCTAACCGGATACCGCTCTGGTCACGCAAGCATTTTCGACGCGGCAAGCGTTATAGGCGACCAGCGTCAGCCGACGCCGCCCACATAGGCCTTCAGGCTGTCGACCTCGCATTCCTGCTGCATGATGCGCGCCTTCACCACGTCGCCGATGCTGATGACGCCGGCGAGGTGGCCGCCGTCCATCACCGGCAGGTGGCGGAAGCGCCCCTTGGTCATGATCTCCAGCGCCTCTACCTCGGTGGTGGCGGGCGTCGCCGTCTGCACCGTCCGGGTCATCAGGTCGCTGGCGGACATCTGCAACATCGCGGCACCGTGCGCCGCCAGCGCATGCACGAGGTCGCGCTCGCTGAGAATGCCGAGCAACTGGTTGGAGCCGCCCAGCACCAGCACCGCGCCGATCCGCCTGGCGCTCAGGCTGCGCACCACGTCGGCGATGGCCATGGTCGGCGGAACGGAGGCGATCTCGCGTCCCTTGTGCTTCAGAATGGCTGCGACGGTCATGTGCGCGTTCCCCCTGCCTGTTGCCGAGGGAGGCTGACGCCAGTGGCGCGGGCGATCCCGCTGTGATCGCTGGTTTCGTGGCGCGCTCGCGGCCGCCTCTCCCTTGGAGCGAAAGATTGCGCCTCCGTGTTGTTCGACCGCAAGCATCATCGACGCCGCCGGTCCAGGACAGCGTTCACGTCTGGTAGCGTGGCGGCTACGGCGACGCCAACGCCTTGGGCGCACGCTCGCCGCCATGCCAGGACTGGCTGAACACCGTCTGGCTGAACACCGGCTGGCTGAACACCGGCTGGCTGAGCGCGGGCGCCGCCATTGCCGGAGGCGGCGCGGCGTCGCGATGCTGCGACTGCAACCGGCGGCGCAGGCGGGCGAGGTCGGGGCCGTCGACCACCAGCCGGGCGCAGCGGCGCGTCTCCGGCGCCTGCGGGGCCGCCGAGACGCCGCCGACGAAGGCGGCGCGGTTGCCGCAATCGAAATAGCTCTCCGCCGGCAGGCCCTCGGCCAGCAGCACGTCGTGGCGCGCCAGCTCGACATGCCAGTAGGTGATCGCCTCGCACGGCTCCTGCACGATGCGGCGGCCGTCGGCCAGCGCCAGCACCGGCGCCAGCATTCCCTCGAAGAACACCGCGTGATGCGGCGACAGGCGGATATCGCGCGCCGGCCGGCCGGGCCCGAACGCGCCGGCGGCGACGCGCACCGGCCAGGCGTGGCGGGGGTCGGGCCAGGTGGCGAAGTCGATGCGGCGATGGCCGATCCAGCGCACCGGCGACAGGTCGCGCCGCAGCACCGTCTCCATGCGGTCGCCCGGCCGCAGCGCCTCCACCGCGACCAACCCGCGCGCGGTGGCGAGGCGGGTGCCGGCGGCGAAGCAGGCCGGCTGGGCGCTGAACCCGGTGTAGTTGCCGAAGCCCTGCGAGGGCGCGATGACCTGCCCCGCCACCAGGGCTTCGGACGAGAAGACGATGTAGTTGTTGCCGTCGAACAACACGATGCCATCGGCGAAGTCGGACACCGCCGATGCGGAGGTGGACAGGTTCGATGCTCCAGGGTCGATCAGGATGTCGATCGCATCGCCGGCATTGGCCGCGGAGCCATCGAGTTGCGCGGTGAAACCGGTTGTGCTGGCCGGGTCGTTGACGGTGACGACGCCGGTGGCGGCATCGTAGGTGACGGAGTCGGTCCAGCAATCCGCCGCGAACGCCGCGTGGGAGAAGACATCCATACCAGCCATCGCGGCATTCCTTGCGTGTCCGCACGCAGGATCGCCGGACGACGTTGCGAAACCGCTAACCCAGTCTCAAAATTGACGAGTGCGCCATCAGCATGGTTGCGCCTCGAACACCTGGCTTGGTTGCACGAACTCGTCCTGCGCCGCGACCAGCGCGATCTCACGCGAGCCGATCTCGGCGGTGCGGCGCAGCAGGCCGTGGATCGCGCTGCCGGCGGCGGTGAGCGCCACGGCGACGCTGCCGGCGCGCAGGATGTGGAACAGGAACAGGGCGGCGATGGCGTCGCCCGCGCCGTTCACCGACAACGGCAGCAGCGGCGTGCGCAGCAGCCAGAAGGCGTCGCCATCGGCGGCCAGCAGGTCCATGGCGTCGGCCGGCGTCGCCTCGGTGCGCAGGCTGGTGACCAGCACGCGCCGGGGTCCGCGCGCCTGCAACATCGCCACCGCGCGCTTGGCCGAGGCCAGCGAGGTGCCGCCCTCGCCGGTCAGGTACTGCAACTCGAACTGGTTCGGCGTGGCGATGTCGGCGGCCGGGAGCGCCACGTCGCGCATGAACTCGGGAATGCCGGGCCGCACATAGACGCCACGCCCGTCGTCGCCGATCACCGGATCGCAGCAATACAGCGCCGCCGGGTTCGCCGCCTTCATCCGGGCCACCGCCTCGACGATGGCCGTGCCGATGCCGGCGTCCCCCATATAGCCGGACAGCACCGCGTCGCCGCTGCCCAGCACGCCGCGCGCGGCGATGCCGTCGACCAGGGCCGAGACCTGCTCGCCGCTGGTGACGCCGCCGGTCCAACTGCCGTAGCCGGTGTGGTTGGAGAACTGCACGGTGTTGATCGCCCACACCTCCGCCCCCAGCCGTTGCAGCGGGAACATCGCGGCGGCGTTGCCGACATGGCCGTACGAGACCCAGGACTGGATCGAGAGGATGTTCACGCGGTGCGCCCGCCATCGACCGGCAGCAGGATGCCGGTGATGAACGCCGAGGCATCCTCGGCCAGCCACAGGCAGGCATTGGCGATGTCGGAGGGCTGGCTCATGCGCCCGAGCGGGATGGTGGCCAGGAAGCGGGCCAGCACTGCGGGGCTGGCCGCCTCGCCCATGAACGCCTCGGTCAACGCGGTGGCGCCCAGCACCGGGCAGACCGCGTTGACGCGGATGCGGTCGGGGGCGAGTTCGATCGCCATGCACTGCGTCATGGTGTTCATGGCGCCCTTGGTGCCGTTGTACCAGACCAGGCCGGGACGCGGGCGGATGCCGGCGGTGCTGCTGATGTTGATGATCGAGCCGCCGCGCCCCTGCGCCCGCAACACCGGCACCGCCGCGTGCATCATGTGGAACAGCGACTTCACGTTGACGGCGTACACGCGGTCGAACTCCGCCTCGCCCACCCCCAGCATCGGCTGGTTGCGATGCGTGGTGCCGGCGTTGTTGACCACGATATCGAGGCCGCCCAGCCCTTCGCACGCCGCCACCATGGCGGCCACGTCCGCGCCGCTGGCGACATCGCCGCCGACCGCGACGCCGCCGGTCGCCCCGGCCACGCGCGCGGCGGCGGCGGGATCGAGGTCCGCCACCACGACACGCGCGCCCTCGGCCGCCAGCAGGCGGGCGATGCCCTCGCCGAAACCGCCACCGCCGCCGGTGACCAGCGCCACCTTGCCCGCGACCCGGCCCGCCGCCACCTGCCCCGATGTCATCCGCGCTGTGCCCCTATGTCGTTGTTGTTGTCAGCGCGCGCGTTATGGCGCTATACGCCCGCCTCGCGCTGCCGGTCCAATCGGTGGCGCCACGCAAAGGATCTGGACCATGAAGTCGGGCATCCACCCAGAATACCACGAGGTCAACATCATCATGACCGACGGGACCACCTACAAGACCCGCTCGACCATGGGCAAGGCCGGCGACACGCTGCGGCTCGACATCGACCCGAAGTCGCACCCGGCCTGGACCGGCGTGCAGCGCATCATGGACACCGGCGGCCAGGTCGCCAAGTTCAACAAGAAGTTCGCCAACCTGGGCAGCAAGAAGCCGGCCGCCACCGATCCGGCCGAGTGATCTCCAGCCTGGATCTTCAATCCGAATTTTAATCGTCCGGGCGCGCGGAAAACTTGAACCCGCGCGTCCGGCTGCCTAACTCCTGCATTGTCTGAGGCGCCATAACGGGCCTCGGGGTCTGACCGGGCCGGCTCCATGCGAGCGGTCCACTCCGTCAACCTTGCTCATGCAGGAGGTTACTCCATGACGACCGTCAATTTCACGCCGCTGTTCCGCAACGCCATCGGCTTCGACCGGCTGGCGCGCTTGGTCGACAACGCGGCCGCGACCGCCGACGTGTCCTATCCGCCTTACAACATCGAGAAGACCGCCGATGACAGCTATCGCCTGACCATGGCGGTGGCGGGCTTCGGTCCGGACGATATCGAGCTGGTCGTAAAGGAGAACGCGCTGTTCGTCAGCGGCCGGGTCTCCCCCGAGGCGACCAAGTCTGAGGTGCTGTATCGCGGCATCGCCGGGCGCGCGTTTGAGCGCCGCTTCACCCTGGCCGATCATGTCGTGGTCGACGGCGCCGACCTGCGCCACGGCCTGCTGCATGTCAGCCTGAAGCGCGTGGTGCCCGAGGCGCTGAAGCCCCGCCGCATCGCGGTCGGCAGCGGCGCCCCGCAGGTGACCGCCGACGCCGCCAACGACGCGCGGATCGAGGGCGCTGCCCAGGCGGCGTAAGTCTTAAGCCACCTGGCTCCAGGCGACGCTGCGACAACGAGGGGGCCGGAGCGATCCGGCCCCCTTTTCTTTCTTTGCGTCCAGATTTATGTCTGCATCGCAAGGACAGCCGGAATGCGGCTGGATCATGGCGGGTTTGCTTGACCCGCACCGGAGCCGCAGTCCATATGCAGCGATTGCCGGTTGCCTGCCCGCCTATGTGGCTGTGGCACGGACAGAGGGATTTC
>JAYTQW010000090.1:0-3597 GCA_043746535.1 Rhodospirillales bacterium | reverse complement strand
GAACATGCGGCCGTTGCGCGCCTCCTCGACCAGATCCTCGGCGGAGCAGAGGTATTCGGACAGGCTGCGCGTCATCAGCTCATGCGCCGTGTCCGGCTGAGCGAGGTCGGACATCAGCGGTACTCCTGCAACCGGGCGACGTAGCGCGCCACGGTGTCGATTTCGATGTTGACCGGATCGCCGGCCGCGAGGCCGGCGAAGGTGGTTGCCTGCTCGGTGTGCGGGATGATGTTGACCCCGAACCGGTCGCCCTCGACCTCGTTCACGGTCAGCGAGACGCCGTTGATGGCGACGCTGCCCTTCACCGCGATATAGCGCGCCAGCGCGCCGGGCACGGTGACGCTCCAGCGGGTCGAGCCATGGTCCGCGAGCTTGGCGGCGATGTGGCCGACCCCGTCCACGTGGCCGGCGACGATGTGCCCGCCCAACTCGTCGCCGACCCGCAACGGGCGTTCCAGGTTGACCCGGGTGCCGGCCCGCCAGCCGCCCAGCGTGGTCTTCGACAGCGACTCCGCCGAGGCATCGACCGCAAACCAGTCGGGGCCGAGCGCCACCGCCGTCAGGCAGCAGCCGGAACAGGCGATCGAGGCGCCGACCGGGATGCCCGCAGTGTCCGCCCATGCCGGCTGCCCGACCGGCGTCGCGATCACCAGGCGCATGTCCCGGCCCTCGCCCAATGGCGTCACGTCGCGCACTTCGCCGACGCCTGTGATGATTCCGGTGAACATGGACAGACGCGCTCCAAGGCTGATCGATACGCCCTCAGGTGGGTTCGCTGAGGCCGCCGAGGAAGGCCTCGAAATCCTTCGCCTCGCGGAAGTTGCGATAGACCGAGGCGAACCGCACATAGGCGACCGCATCCACCTCCTTCAGCGTCTCCATCACCAGCTCGCCGATCTGCTTGCTGCCGATCTCCGGCTCGCCCGACGCCTCCAGCCGGCGGGTGATGCCGCTGACCATGCGCTCCATCTGCTCCTCGGCGACCGGGCGCTTGCGCAGCGCGATGCGGACCGAGCGGGCCAGCTTGTCGCGGTCGAACGGCACCCGGCGGCCATCGGTCTTGACCACCACCAGTTCGCGCAACTGCACCCGCTCGACAGTCGTGAAACGCTGGCTGCACGCCGGGCAGAACCGCCGGCGCCGGATCGCCGCACCCTCGTCGGCGGGGCGGCTGTCCTTCACCTGGGTGTCGTCGGTGCCGCAGAACGGGCAGCGCATCGCAGCGGCCTAGCGGACGCCGCCATAGATCGGGAAGCGCGCGCACATCTCCTGCACCCGTTGGCCGACCGCCTGCTCGGCCGCCGCGTTGGCGCCGTCGTTGGACGCCTTCAGCCCATCCAGCAGCTCGCCGATCATGCGCCCGATCTCGGTGAACTCGGCCACGCCGAAGCCGCGCGTGGTCGCCGCCGGGGTGCCGAGGCGGATGCCGGAGGTGATCGCCGGCTTTTCCGGGTCGTACGGGATGGCGTTCTTGTTGGCGGTGATGTGGGCGCGCTCCAGGCTGGCCTCGGCGGCCTTGCCGGTGGCGCGCTTGGGCCGCAGGTCGACCAGCATCAGGTGGCTGTCGGTGCCGCCGGTGACGATATCCACCCCCTGCCCGACCAGGCTGGCCGCCAGCGCCTTCGCGTTGTCGGCCACGGCGCGCTGATAGACGCGGAACTCCGGGCGCAGCGCCTCGCCGAACGCCGCCGCCTTGGCGGCGATGACGTGCATCAGCGGGCCGCCTTGCAGGCCGGGGAACACCGCCGAGTTGATCTTCTTGGCCCACGCCTCGTCGTTGGTCAGCACCAGGCCGCCACGCGGGCCGCGCAACGTCTTGTGCGTGGTGGTGGTGGTGAAATGCGCGTGCGGCACCGGGCTGGGGTACAGGCCGGCAGCGACCAGGCCGGCGAAATGCGCCATGTCGACCATGAACAGCGCCCCCACCTCGTCGGCCACGGCGCGGATGCGGGCGAAGTCGATGATGCGCGGGTAGGCGCTGCCGCCGGCGATGATGAGCTTCGGATGTTCGGCGCGGGCCAGCGCCTCCAGCTCCTCGTAGTCGAGCAGGCCGTTGTCGCGGCGCACGCCGTACTGCACCGCGCGGAACCACTTGCCCGACAGGTTGGGCGCGGCGCCGTGCGTAAGGTGGCCGCCGGAGGCGAGGCTCATGCCGAGGATGGTGTCGCCCGGCTGCAACGCCGCCAGGAACACCGCCTGGTTCGCCTGCGCGCCCGAATGCGGCTGCACATTGGCGAAGCCCGCGCCGAAGATTTGCTTGGCGCGGTCGATGGCGAGTTGCTCGGCCACGTCCACGTACATGCAGCCGCCATAGTAGCGGCGGCCGGGGTAGCCCTCGGCGTATTTGTTGGTCAGCACCGAGCCCTGCGCCTCCAGCACGGCGGCCGAGACGATGTTCTCGCTGGCGATCAGCTCGATGCCGTCCTGCTGGCGGATCAACTCGTGGCCGATCGCCGCCGCCAGTTCGGGATCGGTCTCGGCCAGCGGCGCCGAAAAGAAGCGGGTCAGGCTGGCGCTGGTCGATTGCTCGTTCATGGTGCGAACCTTGAAATCGCGAGGAGCCGCGTGGGATTGGATTTCGGACAAGACGCACGCATTGTCCAGCGTCACCCCACGCGCGGCAGCACCCCGGAGCTTTAGGCATGGTCCACGCCACTTTCCCGATGACGCGGATGCGCCGCAACCGCATCGATCCGTGGACCCGCCGGCTGGTGGCCGAGACGCGGCTGTCGGTCGACGACCTGATCTGGCCGGTGTTCGTGATCGAGGGCCGGGGCATGGTCAGCGAGGTCGCCTCGATGCCCGGCGTGCGCAGGGTGACGCTGGACCGGCTGGCCGCGCATGTGGAGCCGGCGGTGGCGCTCGGCATCCCGGCGGTGGCGCTGTTCCCGGCCACGCCCGCCGGCAAGAAGGACAGCGAGGGCAGCGAGAGCGGCAACCCGGAGAACCTGATCTGCTCGGCGGCGCGGCTGCTGAAGGCGGCGTTCCCCGGCCTCGGCCTGATCGGCGATGTGGCGCTGGACCCGTACACCGACCACGGCCATGACGGCGTGATCCGCAATGGGGTCATCGCCAACGACGAGAGCGTGGCCATCCTGGCCCGCTCGGCGGTGGTGCAGGCGCAGGCCGGCATCGACGTGCTGGCGCCGTCCGACATGATGGACGGCCGCATCGGCGCGATCCGCGCGGCGCTGGACGCCGAGGGGCTGATCGACACGCGGCTGATGAGCTACGCCGCCAAATACGCCAGCGCGTTCTACGGCCCGTTCCGCGAGGCGGTCGGCTCCGGCGGCGCGTTGAAGGGCGACAAGAAGACCTACCAGATGGACCCGGCCAACACCGACGAGGCGCTGCGCGAGGTGGCGCTCGACATCGCCGAGGGCGCCGACATGGTGATGGTCAAGCCGGGGCTGCCGTATCTGGACGTGCTGCGCCGGGTGCACGAGCGGTTCGGCGTGCCGACCTTCGCCTACCAGGTCAGCGGCGAGTACGCGATGATGATGGCGGCGGTCGAGCGCGGCTGGCTCGACCACGACCGTGGCATGATGGAGAGCCTGATCGCGTTCAAGCGGGCCGGGGCGGCCGGCGTGCTGACCT
>JAYTQW010000089.1:0-16264 GCA_043746535.1 Rhodospirillales bacterium | reverse complement strand
GGGTCAGCAGCAATTGCCGGGGCTTGCAGCATCCGGCGCATCTGGGCGCCGACTGGGCGATCGATTATGCGCGCACGCTGCTGGGCGGGCGCGGCGAGGGCGGCCGGCGTCGGCTCTACCTGTCGCGCGGCGATGCCTCCGGGCGGCAGTTGGTGAACGAGGCGGCGCTGATCGACATCCTCGCCCCGCTCGGGTTCGAGGTGCTGACGCCCGGCGCCATGGCCTATGCCGACCAGTTGGCGGCGTTCCGCGACGCCAGCCACATCGTCGCGGTGCACGGCGCGGCCCTGGCGCATCTGGTGCTATGTGCGCCGGGGACCCGCGTGCTGGAGCTGTTCCACCCGCTCTATGCGACCTGGGCCTACGCCATCCTGGCCCGCGACTGCGGCCTCGACCACACCGCGGCGGTGGGGTTCGATGCCGTCTCCGACGCGCCGGAGTTCAACGACCCGGCGCATTACGACAGCCAGACCGCCCGCTTCGGCAACCGCAACCTGCGCGCCGACCTGGACGCGGTGCGGGAGTGGATGGCGAGGGCGGGGTGACATGCCCGCGGCCGGACTCGAACCGGCACGCTTTTGGCGACAGATTTTAAGTCCGCTGCGTCTACCATTCCGCCACGCGGGCACAGTGCGGGACACGGACTGACGCCGGTTTCGCGCAACGGCCGGCACTTGTCCAGCCCGCGCGTGGACGCCGCGATCACGGCTGCTATCTTCGCCGCATGCGCGCAATCCTGCTGTCCCTCGCCATGCTGTTCGCCGTTGCCGCCAAGCCGCCGCCGTTGGGCGTGGAGGAGGGGCCAACGACTCCGCCTTCCGGGCGCTCGTTCGGTGGTGTTCGCGTGGTGGCCAGCGGCAGCGGCTTCGTGGTGGCGCGCGGACGGGTGCTGACCAACGCGCATGTGGTGCGCGGCTGTGGCGCGGTGCTGGCGCGCAACGCGGCCGGGCGGCGGGCACGCGCCGGGCTGGTGCGGCTCGACACGGCGCGCGACCTTGCGGTGCTGCGCGTGCCGGATGCGTTCGGGCCGGCGCTGGTGTTCCGCGACACGCCGGAGGTGGCGCGCGGCGAGGCGGTGGTGACCTACGGCTTCCCGCTCAGCGGCATCCTGTCGTCCGGCCCGACGCTGACCACCGGGTCCATCAGCGCGCTGACCGGACTGCGCGACTCGCCGCTGCACATCACCATCAGCGCGCCGGTGCAGCCGGGCAACTCCGGCGGCCCGGTGCTGGACGCCTGGGGCCATGTGGTCGGCGTGGTGGTGTCGAAGCTGAACGCGGCGCTGGTGGCGCGGCTGACCGAGGGCGACATCCCGCAGAACGTCAACTTCGCCATCCGGGGCGAGGTGGCGCTGGATTTCCTGCGCGAGGCCGGCGTGGCCGTCGCCACCGCCGCCAGCGACGGCGCCGCGCAAAGCCCGGCGCAGGTGGGCGCGGTCGCCAACCTATCCAGCGCCTTCCTGCAATGCCTGCGCTGACCCGCCGCTAGATGTACCGCTTGCCGCCGCCGCCGTACGAGGACGTGTACGAGGCGCTGTACCAGCCGCCGCTGCCGCCCCGCCAGCGCACCCGGACGCGGGTGCGCTGGTGGCTGCTGCGCTGGCTGCTGATGCTGTTCGTCTGGGGCACGCTCGGCGGCGGGGCCGCGCTGCTGTGGTATGCCTGGGACCTGCCGCGTCCGGAGGCGGCGCTGGCGGCCGTGCGCCGGCCCAGCCTGCGGATCACCGATGCGGACGGGCATGTGATCGCCACCTTCGGCGATCTGGTGGGCGAGAAGCTGCGGCTGTCCGACCTGCCGCCGATGTTGCCGGCGGCGGTGGTCGCGGTCGAGGACCGGCGGTTCTGGACCCATCCCGGTATCGACATCGTCGGCATCCTGCGCGCCGCCGCCGTCAACATCCGCGCCGGGCGGGTGGTGCAGGGCGGCTCCACCATCACCCAGCAGGTGGCCAAGAACCTGTTCCTGTCGAACGCCCGCACCTTCCACCGCAAGGTGCAGGAGGTGCTGTTGACGCTGTGGCTGGAACACATCTTCACCAAGCGGGAGATCATCGAGATCTGGCTGAACCGGGTCTATCTCGGCTCCGGCGCCTGGGGCGTGGACGCGGCGGCGCATCTGTATTTCGGCGTCTCCGCGCGGCAACTGACCCTGTGGCAATGCGCGGTGCTGGCCGGGCTGCCGCGCGCGCCGTCGCGCTTCTCGCCCCGGGTCGATCCGAAGGCGGCGGCGGCGCGCGGGCGCGAGGTGCTGGCGGCGATGGTGGAGGCGGGGACGATCACCCCGGAACAGGCGCAGGCGGCCTCGGCCCAGATCGCCTTCCCCGCGCGCCGGCCGAATTCCGGCTACTTCGCCGACTGGGCCGCCGAGCAGGCGCAGCCGCTGCTGCCGGAGGGCCAGGACGCGGTGGTGCGCACCACGCTCGATCCCCGGCTGCAATCGGTGGTGGAGACGCGGCTGGCGGCGCTGCTGGCCGGGCCGGGTGCCGCCGCCGGCGTGGGGCAGGGCGCCGTGGTGGTGCTGGACGCGGCCAGCGGCGCGGTGCGCGCCATGGTCGGCGGCCGCGACTACCGCGCCAGCCCGTACAACCGCGCCGTGGTGGCCCGCCGGCAGCCCGGTTCGGCGTTCAAGGCGTTCGTCTGGCTGGCGGCGCTGGAGAGCGGGATGCGCCCGGACGACACCGTGCTGGACGCGCCGATCACGCTGGGCGACTGGAGTCCGTCCAACTTCGACGGCCGCTTCCGTGGCCCGATCACATTGGAGGAGGCGCTGGCCGAAAGCGTCAACACCGCCTCGGTCCGGCTGATGCAGGCTGGCGGCGGCCCGGCGGCGGTGGCGTCGGTGGCGCATCGGCTGGGCCTGACCGACAAGCTCTCCGACAGCCCGACGCTGGCGCTGGGCACTGGCGAGGTCGGCGTGCTGGAGATGGCGTCCGCCTATGCCGCGCTGTTCGACGCCGGCCTGCGCGCGCCGCCGACCGGGCTGGCGGCGATCGACGCGGACGGGCGCGAGGTGACGCTGTTCCATCCCCCGCCGTTGCGGGTGGTGAGTGCGGCGCACGCGGCGGAGATGGTGCGCATGATGACGGCGGTGGTGGCGCATGGCAGCGGCCACCTCGCGGCCATCGCCGGGCGCGCCGTCGCGGGCAAGACCGGCACCACCCAGGATTTCCGCGACGGCTGGTTTGTCGGTGCGGTCGGCAACGCGGCCGGAGCCAGTACGGTGATTGCGGTATGGCTCGGCAACGACGACGACCGCCCGATGCGCAACGTCACCGGCGGCAGCCTGCCGGCGCAGTTGTTCCGCGAGATCGCCAGCAAGGTGCGCGGCTGATTAGGGCGTACCTCAGCCGGGTCGTATCTCAAGGAGTTTTCGATGGAACAGAGCTTGGCCGTGCCGGTCCTGCGCACCGCACGGTTGCTGCTGCGCGGCCCCCGGGTGGAGGACGCGCAGGCCCACGCCGCATTGTGGGCGGACCCGGTGGTCACCCGTTACATCGGCGGCGTGCCGGTCGCAGCACCGGAGAGTTGGCTGCGGCTGTTGCGCAACGCCGGGCACTGGGCGCTGCTGGGTTTCGGTTGCTGGCTGATCGAGGACGCCGCGTCCGGCCAGTTGATCGGCGAGGCCGGGTTCCTCGACCTGCGCCGCGACACCGAGCCGTCCTTCGCCGGCACGTTGGAGATCGGCTGGGTCGTGGCCCCCGCCGCGCACGGGCGCGGGCTGGCGACGGAGGCGGTGCGGGCGATGCTGGCCTGGGGCGCCGGGCATTTCGGTCCGGCCCGAGTCGTCTGCATGATCGACCCGGCCAACGCCGCGTCGCTGCGGCTGGCGCAGGCGCAAGGATTCAGTGATGCCGGCATGGTGACGCTGCGGGAACAGCCGATGTCGCTGCTGGCCCGGACGCTGTAGCGCATCTTTAGTGCCAACCTGTCGTGGCAATGGCGCGCAGCGAGGAAGCACTTCTTTTTGAAAAAAGAAGCAAAAACTTTTTCTCTGCCGGCGCGTGGGATGGGGCGGATGCGCGCTTGGTCAGCAAAGGTTTTTTGGTCCTTTTTTGCAAAAAAGGACTGCTTGCCTTGGCGTTAGGCGGCGTTCAGGCGGAAATGGCCTGCTTAACGATCTCGCGCGCCGGCTCCTGGGTGGTCAGGCGCTGCGCCAGCGTGTCCAGCGTGGTGTGGCCCAGCGACTCGCGGAACGCCGCCTCCGCATCGCCGAACGCTGCGGCCAGGATATCGTGCGCCAAGGGGCCGCAGGACCGGCTGCCGGGTCGGTTGTCCTGGCCGGGCGCGCGCGCGTGCAGCGGCACCAGTGGGCGCGCGCTGCCGGCGTTCACCGCGCGCCATACGTCGTCGAGCGTGATCTCCTCCGGCGGACGCGCAAGATCGGCGCCGCCGGGTCCGCGATGCACCCGGATCAGTCCGGCGCGGGCGAGTTGGCCGGCGATGCGCCGCACCACCACGGGGTTGGTGTTGACGATCAGCGCCAGGCGTCCGCTGGTCGCCAGTGGCGCCGGGCTTCTTGCCAAAGCGCCGCGGAACTCGAATTGGGCATCGCGGGCCGCGCGGAAGTTTGCCGCCAGCAGCAGCAGGATGTGGGCGGCGACAGCGAAACGGGTGGCGACCATGGTGCGAGGTTAATGCCGGGCGACCCGAGTGGTTCCGCCGAGGTTACATCGCGGGTTCCGGCGACCGCCGAAGTGATGGCCGGCTGGCCGGAGCGCACCGCCGCGATCCGTCGCGCCAGCGCCCGGCTGTGCATGGCCCATGGCTGGAGCGCGCTGCACGAGGTGTCGCTGCCGAACAGCCGCCGCGCCGACCTGCTGGCGCTGACGCCCGATGGCCGCTTCGTCTGCATCGAGGTGAAGTCCGGCGACCGCGACTTCCTCAGCGACGGCAAATGGCCGGACTACCGCGAGTACTGCGACACGCTGTATTTCGCGGTCGACGCCGACTTCGCGCAAGCCCTGCTGCCCGATGACGTTGGCATCATCGTCGCCCATGACGGGCTGGCCGAGATCATCCGCCCAGGTGCCGCGCACCCGCTGACCGGGAGCCGCCGGCGCGCGCTGCTGCTGCGGTTCGCCCGGCTCGCCGCCGTCCGGCTGATGGCGCGCGAGGACCCGGACGGGATGGCGCTGGCGCGCGCGGCGCTATTGCCGGAGTAGCCGCTCGATCGCGGCGGCCACCGCGAACAGGCGGGCGTCGCCCATCGTCTCGCCGACCAGCATCAGTCCGACCGGCGCGTGGCCTGGACGGTGGCACGGCAGACTGATGGCGCAGCGGTCGAAGAAGTTGGCGTCGCTCGGGTTGCGCAGCACCAGCGCGTTGATGCGCGCATAGTCGCTGGACGCCGCCAGGTCCGTAAGCTTCGGCGGCACCACCGGGCAGGTCGGCAGCACCATGGCGTCGAACGCGGCGGTCTCGCGGTCCAGTGCCGCGATCAGCGTGGCGCGGCTGGCCAGCAGCGCGCGGTAGTCGGCCACGCCGATGCCCTCGCCGCGCAGGATGCGGCTGCGCACCTGTGGATCGTAGCGCGGCCCACGCGCGGCCAGCAGCGCGCGGTGCCAGGCGAACGCCTCGGCGGCGGCGATGGCGCCCCGGTTCGGCATGGCGTGCGCGGCGGCCAGGGCGGCGAATCGGGTCGGCACGATCTCCGCCCCGGCGGCGGCGAGCCGGGTCAGCGCGCGCTCGAATGTCGCCGCCACGACATCGTCCAGACCATCGAGCATCACGCCCTGCGGCACCGCCAGCCGCAGCCGGCCGACCGGGCGCGGCACCACCGGCTGCGGCGCGGCCCCGGCGAGGACCGCATCCAGCGTGGCGCAACAGGCGACGCTGTTGGCCAGCGGCCCGACCGAGTCCAGGCTTGGCGCCAGGGGCAGCACGCCGTCCAGCGGCACCCGGCGCGCGGTCGGCTTGTAGCCGACGATGCCGCAGAACGCCGCCGGGATGCGGCAGGAGCCGCCGGTGTCGGTGCCGAGTGCCCCCAGCGCCATGCCGTCGGTGACGGAGACCGCCGCCCCCGACGAGCTGCCGCCGGCGATGCGGCCAGTGGCGCGATCCCAGGGCGAGCGCGGCGTGCCGTGATGCGGGTTCATGCCGAGGCCGGAGAAGGCGAACTCGGTCATGTTGGTGCGCCCGACAGGGATCAGCCCGGCGGCCAGCACGCGCGCGACCACCGGGGCGTGGCTCGTGGCCGGCGCGGCATCGGCGCATACCAGCGAGCCTGCGGGCGTGGTCTCGCCGGCCACGTCGAACAGATCCTTGATGCTGATCGGGATGCCGGCCAGCGGGCCGGGATGGCGGCGGGCGTGGCGCAGCAGGTCGCAGGCATCGGCCATCGCCCGCGCCTCGGCGGCATAGACGCGCACGAAGGCGCGGCCGTCCTCGCCGTCCGCTGCGGCGATGCGCTCCAGGCACGCCTCGACCAGCTTGCGGCTGGTGGTGGCGCCGGCGTCCAGCGCGGCGCTGGCTTCGGCGAGGGTTTGCGCGGGTTGGGTCATCGGCACCTGTTGACGAAGCGCGGTTGGAATGTCCTGTAGTGTGCAGGGAGAGCCTCGCGATGGACACGGATTTTCTGCCGGCCAAGGTCGAACTCGCCTGGGACATACGCTGCGGCACCGGCGAGAGCCCGATCTGGGCCGAGGCGCGCGGCGAACTGCTGTTCTGCGACATCCCGGCCGGGCGCATCCACGCCTTCAACCCAGTGACGCGGGCCACCGCGAGCTGGCGGCTGCCGGGCGTGGTGGCGAGCTTCGGCCTGTGCCGCTCCGGCCGGCTGGTGGTGGCGATGCGCGACCGCGTGGTGCTGTACGACCTGGACCGCGACCGCATGACCGATCTGGCCGGCCCACTCGACCTGCCGCAGGCGAGCCGGTTCAACGACGGCAAGGTTGGGCCGGACGGCGCGTTCTGGGTCGGCACCATCGACACCAGCCGCGCCGCCACCTCCCATCTCTACCGGGTGACGCCTGACGGGCGCATCGAGACGAAGGTCGATGGCCTGGTCAACGCCAACGGCCTCGCCTGGTCGCCCGACGGCCGCACCATGTTCCACGCCGACACGCGGCCAGGGATCATCGCCGCCTGGGATTTCGATGCCGCGACGGGCGCGATTGCCAACCGCCGCGAGATCGCCCGCGTGGCGGATGCGGACGGGCGGCCGGACGGGGGCGCCACCGACAGCGAGGGCCGCTACTGGTCGGCCGGCGTCTCCGCCAGCTGGCTCAACCGCTTCGAGCCGGACGGCACGCGGTCCGGGCGCGTGGCGCTGCCCTATCCCGGCCCGACCATGCCCTGCTTCACCCCGCACGGCCTGTTCGTCACCAGCCTGCGCGATGGCCGCGACCCGGCGGTGGTGGCGGCGAACCCGACGATGGGGGGGTTGCTGCGGGTGGAGGTGGCCGCCATCGGCGCGCCGGTTGGCGTGTTCGCCGATTCCTGACGACAATTTGGAGAGCCGCATGACCAATGTCCCGACCAGGCCGGTGCTGCTGACCGGCGCCTCCGGCGCGCTCGGCCGCAAGCTGGCGGCGTTCCTGGGCGCGCGCGGCTGGACGCTGCGCCTGACCGACATCGCGCCGTTCCCCGACCCGATGCCTGCCAATGCCAGCTTCGTCCGCGCCGACCTGGAGGATGGCGTGGCGATCCTGCGCGCCGCCGAGGGCTGCGGCATGATCCTGCATTTCGGCGGCGTCTCGGTGGAAAAGCCGTTCGAGGAAGTGATCGGCCCCAACATCCGCGGCATCTACCACATCTACGAGGCGGCGCGGCGCGAGGGTGCGCGGGTGCTGTTCGCCAGCTCCAACCACGCCATCGGCTTCCATGAGCGCGACCAGCCGCTCGACGACGACTGCCAGCCGCTGCCGGACGGCTATTACGGGCTGTCCAAGGTGTACGCCGAGATGATGGGCCGGATGTACTGGTTCAAGCATGGCGTCGAGAGCGTCTCGGTGCGCATCGGCTCGTGCTTCCCGGAGCCGACCGAGCAGCGGATGCTGTCTACCTGGCTGTCCTACGACGACCTCGGCCGGCTGTGCGAGCGGGCGGCGCTGGCCGAGCGGACCGGCTGCGCGGTGATCTGGGGCGCCTCGGCCAACAGCCGCACGTTCTGGCGCGACGACGCCCGCGCGCTGATCGGCTGGGCGCCGCAGGACAGCGCCGACGCCTACGAGAATGAGGTGATGGGGAAGGTCAGCGGCAACCCGGTGGTGGAGCGCTACCAGGGCGGCGGCTACACCGGGATGGAATATAGCCGCACCACGCCGCCACCGGGGAAGTGGCCGCGTGGGTGAGGATCGGAGGGCAGAATATTGCTGGGCGCGTATGGGCAAGCCTCATGCGCCAATGCCGTTGGGGTTGGAAACCTGATGGTGGTAGCCCAGGCTCCGATGGAAAGGATGGGCTTCGGTGGACTTGCCGTTGAGAGAGCGCTTCGCACGACTGGGGCCAACCTGGGGCATCGACCGCGTGACCTGCGGTTCACCCGTCGCCATCGTCCTGAGCCTCGCCCCCGAGCGTGAGTGGCCCAGGACAATCGACGCGATGATCTCGCTGGCCCGGCGCGGAGTTTCGATGCTCACCGCAAAACGGGCCGTCGAGGCGGTGCTGGAGCACGGTCGGACGATCATCGAGTTGCCGTTGGTCGAGAGCGAGCAGGTGTTGCTGGCGGAACTTGCCAAGGCGGGCTTCGACGCTGTGCCGCAGGCAGCCGATCACGCCAAGCTGGCGCCGGAACCGTCGTTGACCCGCAAGTCCGCCTAGCGCACGCTATCCCCGCGTCCTGACCGCATACTCGGCGACGCGGCTGGCCAGCAGCCGGCCGGTCTGCAGGTCGCCTTCGTTCGGGGCCTCCTCGGCGCTGGCGTCGGATGGCGAGGCGGCGAGCGCGCCGGTGAAGCCGCCGAGGTAGTTCACGTCGCCGTGCCTGGCGGCCTTGGTGCTGGCGGGCCTCAGGCCGGTGCCGACCCAGATCATGCCGTGCTGCATCGCCAGCGTGACGAAGTAGGTGATGGTGCCGCCCTTGTCGCCGTTCATCGAGCCGCTGTTGGTGAAGCCGGCGGCGATCTTGTCCTTCCAGGCTTGGCTGAACCACGGCTTGCTGGAAGCGTCGGCGAATTTTTTGAACTGCCAGGCCGGGCCGCCCATGTAGGTCGGCGAGCCGAACAGCACGGCGTCGGCGGCACCCAGCGTCTCCCACTCGGCGTCGGTGATTTCGCCCTCTGGGCTGATGGCGACCAGTTGCGCGGCCGCCCCCGCCGTGTCCGCGGCCGCCGCGTGTATCGCCTGTGCCAGCCGCGCCGTGTGGCCATGGCCGCTGAAGAAGATGGTGACGATGTTCGCCATGACGGCCTCCGTTGCGATGCGCCGATCAGCGGATGCTGCGCTCTCGGACAGGATAACAGGCCGTTCACAGATGTGCGAGCCACCGAACTCGGTGCCGGCTGGGTCATTGCTGACAAGGCGGCGGATGGAGGGATCGATGGCGCGACCGGCATGCAGGGCGAGCAGCGCATGAGCGCCCACCCGCCACAGGCTGAGACGGTGGCGGAGTTCCGCCGCGTTGTGAACATGATCCCGGCGCGGCTGCGGGCCTGGCTGGCATCGGGCACAAGCGCCTCGGTGGGCATGACGCATGACGGCGAGCGGGTGACTGGTCCGCAGCAAGAGGAGTCGGTCGGTCACCACATGGGCGAGCGCATCCTGGCGATCCATGCCACAGCGCCATTTGATCTTACCGAGGCGGACCTCGCCGACATGCACAAGGTGGTGGGCTATGTGCACCGGCATCTGGCGCAGCGGCCGCAGGGCGACGTGACGGAGTCGCGCTGGCGGCACGCGCTGATGAACTGGGGGCACGACCCGGCCGCATGACCGGCGCGCCTCCGGCCGCTACACCGAGCTGGAGCCGGACGCCGCACCCAGCGCCGCCTGCGCCGCCGCCAGCCGCGCCATCGGCACGCGGTACGGGCTGCACGACACGTAATCCAGTCCGAGCGACTCGCAGAACGCGATCGAGGCCGGGTCGCCGCCATGCTCGCCGCAGATGCCGAGCTTCAGGCCCGGCTTGGCGGCACGGCCCTTCTGCGCCGCGATCCTGACCATCTCGCCGACACCCTCGATGTCGAGCGTGACGAACGGGTCGCGGGCAATGATGCCGAGTTCGACATAGGCGGGCAGGAACTTGCCAGCGTCGTCGCGCGACAGGCCGAACACCGTCTGGGTCAGGTCGTTGGTGCCGAAGCTGAAGAAGTCGGCCGCCTCGGCGATCCTGTCGGCGGTCAGGGCGGCGCGCGGCAGTTCGATCATGGTGCCGACGCTGTACTCGATGGTGACGCCGGTCTCCGTGAACACCGCGCGCGCCACGCCATCGACCTGGGCGCGGGTGATTTCAAGCTCGCGCTTGATGCCGACCAGCGGGATCATGATTTCCGGCACCGGGGCGACGCTGTCGCGCGACACCGCCACCGCCGCCTCGAAGATCGCGCGCGCCTGCATCTCGTAAATCTCGGGGAAGGTCACGCCCAGCCGGCAGCCGCGATGGCCCAGCATCGGGTTGGCCTCGGCCAGGTCGGCGGCGCGGCGGCGCATCGCCTCGATGTCGGTGCCGAGTGCGAGCGCCACCTCCGCCAGCTCGGCGTCGGCGTGCGGCAGGAACTCGTGCAGCGGCGGGTCGAGCAGGCGGATGGTGACCGGCAGCCCGGCCATGATGCGGAACAGGTCGATGAAGTCCTGGCGCTGGAACGGCAGCAGCCGGGCCAGGGCGACACGGCGGCCGCGCTCGTCGGCGGCCATGATCATCTGGCGCACCGCGCCGATGCGCTCGGGGTCGAAGAACATGTGCTCGGTGCGGCACAGGCCGATGCCCTCGGCGCCGAACTTGCGCGCCGTCTCGGCGTCGAGCGGCGTTTCGGCGTTGGTGCGAACCTTCAGGCGGCGCACCGCGTCGGCCCAGCCGATCAGGGTGGCGAAGTCGCCGCCCATCGACGGCTCGATCATGGCGACATAGCCGGCATACACCTCGCCGGTGGCGCCATCGATGGTGATCGGCTCGCCCGCGTGGATGACCTGCCCGCCGGCGGTCAGCGTCTGGCGGCCGTAATCGACGCCGATGCCGCCGGCGCCGGCCACGCAGGGACGGCCCATGCCGCGCGCCACCACGGCGGCGTGGCTGGTCATGCCGCCACGCGTGGTCAGCACGCCGCGCGCCGCGTGCATGCCGTGGATGTCCTCGGGGCTGGTCTCGATCCGCACCAGGATCACCGCCTCGCCCTTCTGCGCCCGCATCTCCGCCTCGTCGGCGGAGAACACCACCGCGCCGGACGCGGCGCCGGGAGAGGCCGGCAGGCCCCGGCTCAGCACGGTGCGCTTCGCCTTCGGGTCCAGCGTCGGGTGCATGAGCTGGTCGAGCGAGGCCGGGTTGATGCGGCGGATCGCCTCCTCGCGGTCGATCAGGCCCTCGTTGGCCATGTCGACGGCGATGCGCAGGCTGGCGGCGGTGGTGCGCTTGCCGTTGCGGGTTTGCAGCATGTAAAGCTTGTTCTGCTGCACGGTGAACTCGATATCCTGCATGTCGCGGTAGTGCCGCTCCAGCGTCGCGCGCACCGCCACCAGGTCGGCATAGGCCGCCGGCAACGCCTGCTCCATCGAAACCTCGCCATCCTTCGCGGCGGCGCGCGATAGCGGCTGCGGCGTGCGGATGCCGGCCACCACGTCCTCGCCCTGCGCGTTCACCAGGAACTCGCCGTAGAAGGTGTTCTCGCCGGTGGACGGGTCGCGGGTGAAGCAGACGCCGGTGGCGCAGTCGGTCCCCATGTTGCCGAACACCATTGCCTGCACGTTGACCGCAGTGCCCCAATCGGCGGGAATGTCATGCAGCCGGCGATAGGTGTTGGCGCGCG
Organism: Rhodospirillales bacterium; assembly: GCA_043746535.1. Taxonomy (GTDB): domain Bacteria; phylum Pseudomonadota; class Alphaproteobacteria; order Acetobacterales; family Acetobacteraceae; genus CAVRQM01. The sequence continues at coordinate 4,368 of JAYTQW010000089.1, read as the reverse complement.
GGTTCATCCAGCTTCCGAACACCGCGCCGATGGCGCCCCATAATTGGTCCTGCGGGTCCATCGGGAACGGCGCCCCGGTCTCGTTCTCGATCATGTCCTTGTAGCCCTGCACCACGCGGTGCCAGGTCTGCGCCGGCAGGTCGGTGTCCTCGATCACGCCAGCGTCCAGCTTGGCGTGTTCGATGATCTCCTCGAAGCGGTGGTGATCGACGCCCAGCACCACCGAGCCGTACATCTGGATGAAGCGGCGGTAGCTGTCCCAGGCGAAGCGCACGTCGCCCGAGGCGCTGGCCAGCCCCTCCACGGTCACGTCGTTGAGGCCGAGGTTGAGCACGGTGTCCATCATGCCCGGCATCGACACCCGCGCCCCGGAGCGGACCGAGACCAGCAATGGGTGGCGGCGGTCGCCGAACTTGAGGCCGACGGCGGCCTCGATCCGCGCCATGGCGGCCTCGATCTCCGCCTGCAAGTCCTCGGGGTAGTTGCGGTCGCGCTTGTAGTACTCGGTGCAGAGGTCGGTGGTGATGGTGAAGCCGGGCGGCACCGGCAGGCCGATGGAGGCCATCTCCGCCAGGTTGGCGCCCTTGCCGCCCAGCAGGTTGCGCAGTTCCGCGCTGCCCTCGTTGTGGCCGGCGCCGAAGCTGTAGACCCACTTGGTCATGGCGTGTTCCTAACCCTGGATGAGGGAGAAGTCTGCGGGACGATTCATCAGGTCTATTGTGTGCCGCAGCAGGATAAGGCGATTGTCAGTCAAATCCTGATCGGAGGTCACCACGGTCACGTCGACAAAGAACTGGTCGATGGGATGACGAAGGCTGGCGAGTTTGTCCAGCGCATCTTGGTAACTCTCTCGATCAATCAGGTCGAACACCGTTTGATTAAGATTTTCCAGCGCCGACGCCAGCGCGATTTCCGCCGGCTCGCGGAGTAGTTCCCGATTGACCGCCCTGAAATGGCTGCCGCGTGGCGGCGGCTCTTTTTCCAGGATGTTGCTGGCCCGTTTGTAGCCCGCCAGCAGGTTGGCGCCATTGTCGGACGCCACGAAGCGCGCGACCGCCTCGGTGCGGTCGAGCACGCGCACGATGTCGTCGTCAGCGCCGATGCCAAGCACGGCGGCCAGCACATCGTGGCGCGCACCTTCGGCACGGACCTGAACCCGCAGCCGCTCAAGCAGGAACGAATGGACGTTGCCGGTGTGCGCGTCGCCGGTGTTCGCGTTGCCGGTTTTCGCCAGCAAGTCTCGAAGCGAGAGCCGCAGCCGGTTTTCCCGGATGATGCGGATGACGCCCAGCCCGGCGCGGCGCAGCGCGAACGGGTCGCCCGATCCGGTCGGATGCTCGCCCACAGCGAACAGGTTTACCAATTGGTCGATCTTGTCGGCCAGCGCCACGGCAACCGTCACCGGCGCGGACGGGGCCGGGTCGCTGGCGCCCTTCGGGGCGTAGTGGTCGCGCACGGCGTCCGCCACCGCTGCGTCCTCGCCATCGTGGCGGGCGTAGTAGCCGCCCATCACGCCCTGCAATTCGGGAAACTCGCCGACCATGCCGGTGACGAGGTCAGCCTTGGCGAGCAGGGCGGCGCGGGCGGCCTGTTCGGGACCGGCGCCGACCATCGGAGCAATGGCGCGCGCCAGCGGCACCAGCCGGCGCACGCGGTCGCCCTGGCTACCCAGCTTGGCGTGGAACGTCACCCTGTCCAGCGCCGGCACCCGGCTTTCCAGCGTCTGCGCGCGGTCGAGGTCCCAGAAATGCCGCGCGTCGGAGAAGCGCGCGCGCAGCACGCGCTCGTTGCCGGCGACGATGGCGGCACCGCCGTCGCTGGCTTCGATGTTGGCGGCGAAGGCGAAATATGGGGCCGGCGTGCCATCGGCGTGGCGAAGCGCGAAGTAGCGTTGGTTGACCCGCATGGAGACCTGCATCACCTCGGGCGGCAGGTCCATGAACGCCGCGTCGATGCGACCGCTCAGCGCCACCGGCCACTCGACCAGCCCGGCCACCTCGTCCAGCAGGCCGGGGTCGTCCACCACGCTCAGGCCGAGTGCCGCCGCCGCTTGCGCGATGCCCTCGGCGACGAGGCGGCGGCGCTCGGCGGCGTCGGCGACGACGTGGCGGGCCAGCAACCCGGACTGCCATGGCACCGCGCCGGTCACCGCGAACGCGCCGGGCGAGAGGAACCGATGCCCCTCGGACAGGTCGCCGCTGGCCAGTCCATGCCCGTCATCCTCGCCCTGCGCCAGCGTGAACGGCACCACCTCGCCATCCAGCAGGCACAGGATGCGGCGCAGCGGGCGGACCCAGGTGAACTGGCTGCCGGCACCCCAGCGCATCGACTTCGGCCACGGAAAGCGCCGCAGCAGGCCGGGCATGACCGAGGCCACCAGCGCCGCCGCCGCCACTCCGGGCGTCAGCCGGTCGAGCAGCCAGAACTCGCCCTCCTGGCGCAACTCGTCGCGCGTGGCCGCGTGCTTGCGCAGGAAGCCGGCCAACGCCTGCTCCGGGGCGCTGACGCGCGGGCCGCGCTCGTTGCTGCGGCTCTCGGCCACGCCGGCGTCCAGCGTGGCCGCGAACGCGATCCGGCGCGGGCCATGGAATGTCGTCACCTCGCGCGGGGCGAGTGCCGCCAGCGCCTCGCCCAGCAGCCGACCCAGGTCGGCGGCGGCGCGGGCCTGCATCCGGGCCGGGATTTCCTCGCTGAACAGTTCGAGCAGCAACGCGGGCATGTCAGTCCTTCAGCGCCGGCTCGATGTCGGTGTGGACGAAGTCGCGGCCCTTGAACAGCAGCGCCTCACCGGCTTCCTTGGCCGTCGCGTAGGCGATGCAGTCGCCGAAATTGAGCTGCGCGGGATGGCCGGAGCCTTTGCCGAACCGGCCCCAGGCGGCACGGGCCGCGATCGCATGGCTTTTGGTCACATCCGTCAACACGACGTGGAAGGATGCCTCGAACTGCTCGAACTTCTCTTTGGCAACGGCATCTCCGCGCCGGTCTATGACCATCGCGGCCTCAAGCCAGCTCGCAGCACTCATCCTGATAAGGCCTGCCTCCGCCATGACATGAGCGAAGCGGGGTGCATCCGACTCGTTCAGCAGGACGGCAAGGACCGCCGAGGTATCGACGATCACCCCGGCATCCCGTTCTCGTCGTAGAGCCAGCCATGGTCGGAGCTGGCTGGTTCCCGCATGTGGGCGCGTATTTCGCGGCCCAGCGCCAGCATTCGTTCGGCCCGCGCCGTCACCTCCCGCTCCCGCTCCACTGTCTCCCGCAGCAGCCGCGTCACCGCCTCGTCGACGCTGACATGGCGCAGCGAGGCGAGTTCCGCCGCATACCGCGCGGCCTCGCCGTTCTCGATGTGCAGCACCTCGCCCATCACGCCGCCTCCTTCGCGAGCCAGGCCTCGCAGCAGCCTTTTGCCAGGGTGCGGACGCGCCCGATATAGGCCGCGCGCTCGGTGACGCTGATGACGCCGCGCGCGTCGAGCAGATTGAACAGGTGGCTGGCCTTGATGCACTGGTCGTAGGCCGGCAGCGCCAGTCGCCGCGCCAGCAACCCCGCGCATTCGTGTTCGGCGTCGACGAAGTGCCGTGCCAGCATCCCGGTGTCGGCGTGCTCGAAGTTGTACGCGCTGTACTCCCGCTCGGCGCGCAGGAACACGTCGCCGTAGGTCACGCCGGCGCCGTTGAAATCGAGGTCATAGACCCGCTCCACGTCCTGCACGTACATCGCCAGCCGCTCCAGCCCATAGGTCATCTCGAAGCTGGGCAAGGCGGTGGCGATGCCGCCGACCTGCTGGAAATAGGTGAACTGGCCGACCTCCATGCCGTCGCACCACACCTCCCAGCCCAGCCCCCAGGCGCCCAGCGTCGGGCTTTCCCAGTCGTCCTCGACGAAGCGGAAGTCGTGCAGCAGCGGGTCCAGCCCGATCTCGCGGTAGCTGTCCAGCAGCAGCGCCTGCGCGTCGTCCGGCGACGGCTTCATGATGACCTGGTACTGGTAGTAGTGCTGCAGCCGGTTCGGGTTCTCGCCGTAGCGGCCATCGCTCGGGCGGCGGCTCGGCTGCACATACGCCGCGCGCCATGGCTTCGAGCCGAGTGCGCGCAGGGTGGTGGCGGGGTGGAACGTGCCCGCCCCCATTTCCACGTCGTACGGTTGCAGGATGACGCAGCCCCGCGCCGCCCAGAAGGCGTGCAGGCGCAGGATCAAATCCTGGAAACTGGGCACCGAGCGGACCGCCTTTGTCGCCATCTGATCCGCTCCCTGGCCGCTCCCTGGTGCGGCGCAGCATAGAAGCTGCCACGCAACGTCACAAGCCGGGTGCCTTGAAGCCGGCGGTGGGCTGCGCCACATCGAACCTGCCCAGCACCCATAGGGGAT
>JAYTQW010000088.1:0-5538 GCA_043746535.1 Rhodospirillales bacterium | reverse complement strand
AGGCCGATGGCCGGCAAGATCGCCCTCATCACCGGCGGCGCCGGCGGCATCGGGCTGGCCACCGCGCGCCGGCTGATGGCGGACGGCGCCTGCGTCATGTTGTGCGACATCGACCGCGACGTGCTGGAAGGCGCCCGTCAGGCGCTGGCCAAATCTCACGGCCACGATGCGGTCGGCGCGGTCTGGGCCGACGTGACCCGCGAGGACGCCATGATCGCGGCGCTGGACGAGACCGCCGCCCGTTTCGGCGGCATCGACATCTGCGTCTGCAACGCCGGCATCGCCTCCGCCGCACCGCTGGAGGACACCACGCTGGCGCTGTGGCAGCGCAACATCGACATCCTGGCGACCGGCTACTTCCTGACCGCGCGCGAGGCGTTCCGCATGATGAAGGCGCAGGCGCTGGGCGGGTCCATCGTCATGGTCGCCAGCAAGAACGCGCTGGTCGCCTCCCCGGGCGCGTCGGCCTACTGCACCGCCAAGGCCGCCGAACTGCATCTGTCGCGCTGCGTGGCCCTGGAGGGGGCGCCGCTCGGCATCCGCTCCAACGTGGTCAACCCCGACGCCGTGCTGCGCGGCAGCCGCATCTGGCAGGGCGAGTGGGGCGAGCAGCGCGCGGCCAGCTACAACAAAACCTCGCTCGATGAGTTGGAGGCGGTCTATCGCGAGCGTTCGCTGCTGAAGCGCAGCGTCTATCCCGAGGATATCGCCGAGGCCATCGCGTTCCTCGCATCCGATGTCTCCGCGAAATCGACCGGCAACATCATCAACGTCGATGCCGGCAACGCCGGCGCCTTCACACGGTGACAGCGATGGACCAGGATCTGGTGGCCAGCCGGAACGCGGCGTTGGCGGCGGCGCTGGCGGAGGATTACGCAGCACTCGGCCGCCTGCTGGCGCGACGCGGCGTGGATATCGAGCGGATCACCACGGCGGTCGCGGGCTTCGCGGTGGCGATCCCCAGTTGGGCGGTCGGCACCGGCGGCACCCGCTTCGCCCGCTTCCCGATGCCGGGCGAACCCCGCCACGTGTTCGACAAGATCGAGGACTGCGCCGTGGTCAACCGGTTGACCGGGGCCACGCCCACCGTGTCGCTGCATTTCCCGTGGGACGAGACCAGCGATCCGAACGCGCTGCGGGAGCACGCCACCGCGCTCGGGCTGGGCTTCGATGCGGTCAACTCCAACACCTTCCAGGACCACCCCGGCAATTCGCTGCACAGGCTGTCATACAAATACGGCAGCCTGTGCCACACCGACGCGGCGGTGCGGGCACAGGCGGTGGCGCACAACATACGCTGCGCCGAACTGGGTGCCGTGCTGGGGTCCAAGGCGCTGACGGTGTGGGTCGCCGACGGCGCCAACTTTCCCGGCCAGCAGCATTTCGGCCGCGCCTTCGACCGCTACATCGGCAGCGTGCGAGAGATTTATGCGGGCATCCCGTCCGACTGGGCGCTGTTCCTCGAACACAAAATGTACGAACCGGCATTCTACGCCACCGTGATTCAGGACTGGGGCAGCTCGCTGCTGACGGCGCAGGCGACGGGCGAGCGGTGCAAATGCCTGGTCGATCTGGGCCACCACGCGCCGAACGTGAACATCGAGCTGATCGTGGCGCGGCTGATTCATGCGCGCCGGCTGGCCGGCTTTCACTTCAACGACTCCAAGTACGGCGACGACGACCTGGACGCCGGCGCGATCGACCCGTACCGCCTGTTCCTGGTGTTTAACGAACTGGTCGAGGACGCAGCAAACGGCACCCCCGCCTACATGCTCGACCAGTCGCACAACGTCACCGACCCGATCGAGAGCCTGATGACCAGCGCCATCGAGGTGCAGCGCGCCTACGCACAGGCGCTGCTGGTCGACCGCACGGCGCTGCATGGCTTTCAGGATGCCAACGATCCGATGATGGCGAGCCAGACCTTGAAGCGCGCGTTCACGACGGACGTGCAACCGATCCTGGCCACCGCCCGTGCCCGCAAGGGCTGCGCCATCGACCCGGTTGCCGCCTATCGCGCCAGCGGCTACCGGGACGTGGTTGCCCGCATCCGTCCCGCCAAGGCCGGCGCCAGCGGCGGCATCATCTGACGGGGAGCAAGGGAACGCATCGGCCTGGGCGGCATTAAGTCACTTGGCTGCATGGCAGCATGATTCCAGTTGCGGTCGAAACCTTCGCCGACGGGGTGAGACATGCACGGCATCGATGCGGCAGGCGGTGGCAGGGCCGGCCCCGACTACGACTATCTGATCGTCGGCGCGGGCTTTGCCGGGGCAGTCGCGGCGGAGCGCCTGGCGGCCGGCGGCAACAAGCGTGTGCTGATCGTCGATCGCCGCCCGCATGTCGGCGGCAACGCCTATGACGAGGTGAACACGTCGGGAATCCTGTACCACCGCTACGGGCCGCACATCTTCCACACCAACTCGCAAGCGGTGGTGGACTATCTTTCGCGCTTTACCGAGTGGCGGCCCTACACGCACCGCGTGCTCGCCGCCACCCATGGCATGTTGCTGCCGGTGCCGATCAACCGCGCCACCGTCAACCGCTTCTTCGGCCTCGACCTCACCGCCGCCCAGGTCGAGGCGTTCCTGGCCGGGCAGGCGGAGCCGGTGGCGGTGGTTCGGACCTCGGAGGACGTGGTGGTGTCGAAGGTTGGGCGACGGCTGTACGAGGCGTTCTTTCGTGGCTACACGCGCAAGCAATGGGGCCTGGACCCGAGCGCCCTGGACAAATCGGTCACTGCCCGCGTGCCGGTGCGCCACGACGACGACGACCGTTACTTCAGCGACCGTTTCCAGCAGATGCCATTGCACGGCTACACGCCGATGTTCCAGGCGATGCTGGACCATCCCAACATCACCGTGCTGCCCGGCGTCGATTACCGGGAGGTGCGCGCGTCGGTGTCGCACCGGCACCTGATCTACACCGGCCCGATCGACGAGTTCTTCGACCACCGCTTCGGCCCGCTGCCGTACCGATCGTTGCGCTTCGAGCATCGCACGCTGGAACAGGAACGGGCGCAGCCGGTGGCGGTGGTGAACTACCCGAGCGAGGCGGTGCCCTATACGCGCGTCACCGAGTACAAGCACCTGACCGGCCAGTCGCACCCGCACACGGCGCTCACCTACGAGTATCCCGCCGACGCGGGCGACCCATACTATCCGATCCCGCGCGACGAGAACGCCGCGCGCTATGCCCGCTACGAGGCGCTCGGCGATGCCACGCCGGGCGTGTCGTTCATCGGCCGCCTCGGCACCTACCGCTACTACAACATGGATCAGGTGGTGGGGCAGGCGCTGGCGCTGTGCGCGCGGCTGTCCGGCCAGCGCCGCGAGGCCGCCGCCGCTTAGGGCGAAAAGGACTCCGCCGATACGGCGCGGCTGCTGGCAATCTCCGTGCGCGGTGCGTTCGGTGTAGGCTCCGCGGGGGCAAGTCCCATCCCGCCCCGCACACCGGACCATGTGGCCTCGCACCAACCCGCAAAGCCCCCGAAGTCGCCCCGGCTGGTGATCAGGTAGTACCAACCGTAGCGGACCGCGTCGGCCAGCAGGTAGGCCCATTGCCCGTGATGGCGGAAGATGAAACCCCGTTTGCGGAACTGCAAGACTCGCTTGGCCGCCGCGCGTGGCACCACGGCGTAGTAGAGGCCGCCCATGATCGGGTGCAGCTCCGGTGCCGAGCCTGGGTGCATGAACTCGACCGCGCTGAGCAAGGCGATGCGCGCACCGGCCCGGCGGGCGCGGGCAAGGAACTCCACCTCGTCGCCGTGCATGAAGAAGCGCGGGTCCGGCGGGCCGACACGCCGCACCAGATCGGCCGCTATCAACGCGCCGTTGAACAGATGCGCGAGACCGCCGATGGCGCCGCGTGCCTGCGCGGCCTCGGCCTTGAACAGCGTGCGGCCGCCGATCCGCAGTGGGAACGCCAAGTTGCGCGGATCGTCCTCGTCCAGCACCAACGGCGCCACGATGTCGTAGCCGGCGCCGCCAGCCAGCAACCGCGCGAGGCAGTCGGGCTCACGCGGCCAGCCGTCGTCGTCCATCAGCCACATGAACACGGCGCCGCAGGCCAGCGCCGCCTGCATCCCGGCGCAGAACCCGCCGGCGCCGCCGACATTGACATCGAGCCGTATGTGTTCGGCGCGTGGAAACGCCAGCACCGCGTTACGGGTCGCAGCACCACTCGCGTTGTCGATGACCAGGACCCGGTCCGGCACGCATGCCTGCGTGAACACGGCCATGAGGCAGCGCCGCAGCAGCGCCGGAGGGTTCGGCCGGGGCATCCTGGAAGCCTGTGCCGATCCGGAGGTGACGCATGTGGCCCTGCTCGACGACGACATCCTGCTGGAGCCGGAGAGCCTGCTCCGCATGATCCGCGTCTTCGCCTATGCCCAGCCGAACGTCTGCATCGGCGGCCACATGCTGGACAGCATCCAGCGGCACCGCCTGTACGAGGCCGGGGCGGTGGTCACCAACGAGCACTGGACGCTGCGGCCGTCGCATGCCGACCGCGACCTGCGCCAGAACGAGGTGCTGAATGCGCTGCTGGACGTGCCCGCGACCGACTACAACGGCTGGTGGATGTTCGGCCTGCCCGCCTCCGCCGTGGCGGAGGCGGGGATGCCCCTGCCCTGCTTCATTCGCGGCGACGACGTGGAGTTCGGCCTGCGCCTGGGCGGGCTGGGCCGCCTCACGGTCCCGTTCCCCGGCGTCGCGGTCTGGCACGAGCCGTTCTACCTGAAGATCGGCGGCTGGCACCTGTACTACGAGACCCGCAACCTGTTGATCGCGGCGGCCCTGCATCTGGAGTTCTCACGCGGCAAGCTGGCGCTGATCCTGCTGAAGCGGGTCATGCAGCACCTGTTGACCTACCGCTACTACAACGCGGCGCTGGTGCTCCGGGCGATCGGCGACTTCATGATGGGGCCTGCGATCCTGCGACGCGACCCGCTGCAAATCCATGCGGGCCTGCTGTCGCTGCGCCAGGACTACCCCGCCAGCGCCTGCCGCCGGGAGGTGCCGCTGGTGGCGGCGCGGCCGGCCCGCGAACCGCGCTCGGCGCTGGGACAGGGATGGCGGATGCTGCGGGTCCTCGTCTTCAACATGCTGCCGCCGGTCCGGGTCCGGGCCAAGCCACGCCTGCTGCCGGTGCATGACCTGATCTGGTTCCGCATGCTGGGGCTGAACCACGTGGCCGTGGACACCTACTGGGACCTTGAGTTGCCGGTCCTGCGCCGGTCGGCGGCCTCTTTCCTGAAGCTGGCGACGACGGCGACACGCAGCATCGCGCGCCTGTCGTTCAGCATCTCGCGCTGCCGTGCGGCATGGCGTGACGCGATGCCGGAGCTGACCTCGGTCGGCCACTGGCGCCAGTATCTAAATCTTGCGGACGCTGCCCTGCCGACCGCCGAGGTGTCGCGGCCAGCCGTTACCGTGTGCCCCCCAGCAGCATGACGCCGATGCCCATCCAGTCCGGGCTGGCATGGGAGATTTCCAGGATGCCGCATTGGGCGCGGTAGGTCTGCCGCAACTCGGCCCA